>DATECT010000070.1:0-5581 GCA_035286765.1 Gammaproteobacteria bacterium | reverse complement strand
GAGCCTCTATCTAGGACTATTCGTCGCCCCGCCGGATTATCAGCAGGGCGAATCCTACCGCATCATGTTCATCCATGTGCCCAGCGCCTGGAATTCCATGTTTATCTATGTAGTGATGGCGGTCTCGGCGGCGATCGGATTAATTTGGAAAATGAAGGTAGCCGACAGCGTAGCCTCCGCCTCCGCGGTCATCGGCGCTTCTTTTACCTTTTTAACCTTGGTAACCGGTTCGCTATGGGGCAAGCCCATGTGGGGCACGTGGTGGGTGTGGGATGCGCGCCTCACCTCGGAGTTGATCCTGTTGTTTTTGTATCTGGGTTTTATCGCCTTGCAGGCCTCCATCGAAGACCGCCAGAAGGCCTCGCGCGCCAGCGCCGTGCTGGCGATCGTCGGCGTGATTAATGTCCCGATCATTTATTATTCGGTGATCTGGTGGAACACCCTGCACCAACCGCCTTCGTTGACCACGGGCGCCTCCATGATCGATAAAAGCATGCTGCTCCCGCTGTTGCTGATGGCCGTGGCCTTTAAGCTTTTTTACCTTACCGTGCTGCTCATCCGTACGCGCTGCGAGGTATTGGAGCGTGAACGCAATAGCAGTTGGGTGCAGGAGTTGGCGCGCGCAGCGGAGCAGAATCTGGCGCCGACATTAACCGGGAGCAGAGCGGAATGAGCGAGTTTTTTCACATGGGCGGTTACGCCTTCTATGTGTGGGGGTCATACCTACTCACGTTTATCGTTCTACTATTGAATATAATCATGCCTGTTCGTCAAGAACAGAAATTGTTGCGCGAGATCGCGCAACGGGCGCGGGCGAAGAGGAGTGCATCATGACAGTGCGCAAACAACGTATCATGCTGGTGGCGCTGGTGTTGATAGGTGTGGGAATTGCTGCAACATTGGGCCTGAACGCATTTAAGGAAAATATCGTATTCTTCTTTAGCCCGTCCCAGGTATTTGCCTCGGAGGCGCCGCAGGGCCGGCCCTTCCGTTTGGGCGGCTTGGTGGAGCAGGGCAGCGTGAAGCGCGAGGATGACGGCTTAACCGTGCATTTTGTAGTAACGGACATGGCGAAGAATGTACCGGTTACTTACAAGGGCATCCTGCCGGATTTATTTCGTGAAGGACAGGGCGTCGTAGCACAGGGCCGTCTTACCGAAACGGGTACCTTTGTGGCCAGCGAAGTGTTGGCCAAGCACGATGAAAAATACATGCCGCCTGAGGTCAAGGATGCCCTGGAGAAGGGGCAGGCCATGAGTTCCGCGTCGTTGAAACAATAGTCGAAGTCAAAAGGTTTCACGCAAAGGCGCAAAAACAAATAATCTCACGCAAAGGCGTGAGCCGGTTTTAGGCGAGATTATCCGCTTTTGTGCGACAGCATTTTTTATGAGATGAGGTAAAAAAATGATTCCAGAGATTGGCCACTTCGCCCTGATTATCGCGCTGTGTATCGCCCTCGCGCAGAGTATCTTTCCGCTCATTGGCGCGGCACGCGGCATAGCACCGTGGATAGCCTTGGCCCGTCCTGCCGCGCAAGGGCAGTTTGTATTCATGACCATCGCGCTGCTCTGTCTGTTCTATGCCTTCGCGGTAAATGATTTTTCCGTGTTGTATGTGGCCAGTAATTCCAACTCCGCCTTACCTATTCAATACCGGCTTGCGGCATTGTGGGGTGCGCATGAAGGCTCGCTGCTGCTGTGGGCCTTCATCCTGAGTTTATGGACACTGGCCGTCACCATCTTTAGCCGCAGCCTGCCGGATGAGTTTGTGGCGCGCGTGCTGGGTGTGATGGGCTTGGTCAGCATCGGCTTTTTACTGTTCATGCTGTTCAGTTCCAACCCCTTCGAGCGCTTGATACCGGCGGCGCTGGAGGGGCGTGATCTTAATCCCTTGCTGCAAGACGCCGGCCTGATCGTCCACCCGCCCATGCTGTATATGGGCTATGTGGGTTTTTCCGTGGCCTTTAGTTTCGCTATTGCGGCGTTACTGGGCGGGCACTTGGATTCGGCCTGGGCGCGCTGGTCACGGCCCTGGACGACGGTGGCCTGGAGTTTCCAGACCTTGGGTATTACGCTCGGCAGCTGGTGGGCCTATTACGAATTAGGCTGGGGCGGCTGGTGGTTTTGGGACCCGGTGGAAAACGCCTCGTTTATGCCCTGGGTAATGGGCACTGCGTTAATTCACTCCTTGTCCGTGACCGAGAAGCGCGGCGGCTTTAAGAGTTGGACCGTGCTGCTGGCCATCTTTACTTTCTCTTTGAGCCTGTTGGGCACCTTCGTGGTGCGTTCCGGCGTGCTCTCCTCGGTGCATGCCTTCGCCACCGATCCCAAGCGCGGTCTCTTTATATTGATATTTTTGGCCATCGTTATCGGCGGCTCCCTGGCGCTCTACGCCTGGCGCGCGCCGCGGGTGGGCATGGGCGGCAGTTTTAAGCTGCTGTCACGCGAGGCGATGCTGCTGGGCAATAATGTGCTGTTCACCGTGGCCGCCGCGACCATCCTGCTCGGCACCTTATATCCGCTGCTGCTGGATGCCTTAGGCCTCGGCAAGATTTCGGTGGGCCCGCCTTACTTCGATACCGTGTTTGTACCGCTCATGGTGCCGGTGGTGTTTTTAATGGGCATCGGCCCTATCGCGCGCTGGAAACAGACCAGTCTGCCGGAGTTGATGGTGCGTCTACGCTGGGCCCTTGGCGCCAGCGTGATCACCGCGTTGATCTTGCCGGTGGTATTGGGCAAGTGGTCGTTCATGGTGAGCTTAGGTTTGTTTATGGCGGCCTGGATTGTATTCAGCGGCTTCCATAATCTGTGGTCCAAGGTCATGCGCAACGGATTGAACGGCATGAAGGCGGCCTTCGCGAGTCTGCCACGTGCCTTTTACGGGATGTTCTTCGCGCACCTGGGCGTAGCGGTGTTTATTGTCGGCGTCACCATTTCGGGCGGCTTCAGCACCGAGAAAGAGTTGCGCATGGATCCGGGCGACAAGGTGGAATTGAGCGGCTATACCTTCCGCTTCGATGGCGCGACGCAGGTGCAGGGGCCGAACTATCAGGCGATGGAGGGCAGCGTGCGCGTGTTCGCGGGCGATAAGGAGCTTACCGTGTTGCATCCGCAGAAACGCGTCTATTTGGTGCAGCGTAATCCCATGACCGAGGCCGGGATCGACGCCGGACTGTTCCGCCATCTCTATGTCGCATTGGGCCAGCCCGTCAGCGGCGGGGCATGGAGTTTGCGGCTCTATTACAAACCGTTCGTGCAATGGATCTGGCTGGGGCCGCTGGTGATGATCTTTGGCGGCATCCTGGCTGCCAGTGACCGCCGCTACCGGCTCGCCGCACGGCGCGCCAAACTGGCCGCATCCGGCGCCACGCCGGGTGTGGGCGTGCCGGGTTTGGCGGCTGAACTGCCGCAGCAGCGTTAGAGGTGTCAATGCTACGTTACCTAATCCCGCTGGGGATATTTGCCCTTTTGGTAGTCTTTCTGGCCAGAGGCCTGTACCTGGACCCGCACCAGGTGCCGTCACCGTTAATCGGCAAGCCCGCACCGGACTTCGTGTTGCCGCAGGTGCAGGATGCCACGCAGCAGATCGCCCGCAAGGATTTGCTCGGCAAGGTCACCCTGTTAAACGTGTGGGCCTCCTGGTGCGTGGCCTGTCGTCAGGAGCACCCGCTGCTCGTGGAGTTGGCGCGCACCGGCGCAGTGAATATCTACGGCCTGAACTATAAAGACAAGCGTGAGGATGCCTTGCGCTGGCTGGATCAACTGGGCAATCCCTATCTGGTCAGTGCGTTCGACGAGACCGGTAAGGTGGGTATCGACTACGGCGTGTATGGCGTGCCGGAAACCTATGTGATCGACCGTCAAGGGATCATCCGCTACAAGCTGATCGGCCCGCTAACGGAGGAAAACCTGCGCGATAAAATTCTGCCGCTGGTAAAGGAGTTGCAGGGATGAAGCGCACCATTACGCTAGCACTGCTGCTGATTCTTCCATTATGCGGATGGGCGGCCAAGGAGACCAAGGACGTTGATCTAAAGAGTAATAATCCGGCCATCGAAGCACGCCTGCATGTCTTGGCCAAAGAGTTGCGCTGTCTGGTCTGCCAAAATCAAACCCTGGCGGATTCGGAGGCCGAGCTCGCGATCGATCTGCGTAACGAAATACGCGCGCTGTTGGAAAAAGGGCTCACCGACGAACAGGTGGTGGATTATCTGGTGCAGCGCTATGGCGATTTTGTCAGGTTCCGCCCGCCGGTAAATGAGATGACCTTCCTGCTGTGGTTCGGCCCGTTGCTACTGGTCGTGCTGGGCAGCGGCCTGCTCATCTTTTATTTGAAGCGTTTACCCTCGCGCGCCAACAATGCGCCCTTATCCGATGCCGAGCATAAACGTTTGGATAAGTTATTAAGCGAGGCAAAAGAGGATTAACCGAGTATGAGTTTTTTATTTTGGATATTGGCGGCCTTAATGCTGGCCATCACCCTGCTTATCATCCTGCCGCCGCTGCTACGGGAAAGCAAACCCAAGGTTATCGAGCGCGATAAATTAAATGCGGCGATTTATGCGGATCAATTGGCCGAATTGGAGGCCGATCTGCGTAATGAAACATTGAGCGCGGATCAATTCGAACAAGGGCGGCGTGACCTGGAGCGTAATTTATTGGCCGATGTCTCCACCGAGCAAGAGAAGGCTGCCCAAGCCGCTTTATCGGGTGCCGGTCGCACTACGGCAGCGGTAGTCGGCATCGCCGTGCCGCTGCTGGCCATTGGCATCTACTTGCAGATTGGGCAAGGCGCAGCCGTCTTATCCGCGCAGACCGCCGCGGGCGCCGGTGGCGCCCAGGCGGATATGATGGCGGCTACCGGCGGCATGACGCCTGAGATGATGGTGCAACGTTTATCCGAACGTCTCAAGACTAATCCTGACGATGGCATGGGCTGGGCCATGTTGGGTCGTTCCTATACGGTGCTAGGGCGTTTTTCCCAGGCCAGTGAGGCCTACGGCAAGGCCTTACCGCTTATGGGTGAAGATGCACAGTTGCTGGCCGATTATGCGGAGGTGTTGGCGCTAAGTAGTGCTGATCAGCACTTAACCGGCAAGCCGACGGAATTGTTTGAAAAGGCCTTGAAGCTCGACCCGAAAAATCAAAAGGCCTTATGGCTGGCGGGCATGGCGGCATTCCAGAGCGAAAACTATAACGGCGCGACCAGCTATTGGAAACAATTGGCGACATCCATGCCGGAAGATTCTGAGAATGCACAGGCCGTTAAGAAACATATTGCCGAAGCCGAATCGCGCGCCGCCAGTTCACGCAAAAACTAGAGCCGGGTAGGGTGGGCACGCTTTTGTGCCCACGCGGATTTACAACAGCGTGGGCAGACGAAGACCCTGTCTGCCCACCCTACAAAGCTTTTTGCTTTTCTCTCGGGTTTGTTTTCTTTGCGCCTTTGCGCCTTTGCGTGAGGCGGTTTGTTTTACGTGAAAAAGCTTGGTCGAATCTATACATTAGGAGTAGTGCATGGACGTTTATGTAACAGAACACGAGCAGCTTGACGCCCTGAAAAAGTGGTGGAAGGAGAATGG
>DATECT010000069.1:0-8751 GCA_035286765.1 Gammaproteobacteria bacterium | reverse complement strand
CCGGAATAAATGGCATCAATGGCCCACTCGTCCACCTTGAGGGGCGTGCCGCCCAAGGAGGTCACGGCATCGACGATAGTCAGGCAGCCGTGGCGATGGGCGATCTCCACCAGGGTTTTGGCGTCGGATTGCGCTCCGGTGGAGGTCTCGGCGTGCACGAAGGCCACGACCTTGGTATTCGGATTGGCCTTCAGTGCATCTTCCAATTTGTTGGGGTCGACAGCCGTGCCCCACTCATCTTGCACCATGATGGCGGTTGCGCCGCAGCGCTCGACATTTTCCTTCATGCGTCCGCCAAACACGCCATTTTGGCAGATAACGACCTTATCGCCGGGTTCCACCAGATTCACGAAACAGGTTTCCATGCCTGCCGAGCCGGGCGCGGAGACCGGCATGGTGAGCGGGTTCTTGGTCTGGAAGGCGTATTGGAGCAAGGTTTTTACCTCGTCCATCATGCCGACGAACATCGGATCAAGATGCCCAATGGTGGGACGGGCCATGGCCGCGAGCACGCGCTCGCTGACATTGGAGGGCCCAGGACCCATGAGCACGCGTTTGGGGGGATGGAAAGAAGCTATAGTCATGCAATTTCTCGCTAATTATTAAGTGAGGTTCGCTGCGGCAGCATAAAGAAAATGCGGGTTGCTGTCACGTCCGTATATAAAAATCCGTGCAGTCATGCTGAGTTATTGTTACATGACAACGCACCTTAATATTTAAAGCATCAGATTCTTCGCATGCGCCACAGAATAACAAAGTAATTAGCGGGAGCCTCTGTAAATTAAGGCTATTCACCAATTTGCATAAAGACGCCCGGGATTCAATATGCCGTGCGGATCAAAGGCGGCCTTGAGGCGCCGATGTATGGAGGCGAGAGGCGGCGGCAAGGGTTGAAATATTTCGTGCGGCGCATCCGTCTCGTCTCTTTTGAAAAGCATGGTGTGGCCGCCGAGCCGTGCGGCGGTTGCGCGGATCACCTCCGCAGGCAAGGGATTTCTCAGCCAACGTTGCGCGCCGCCCCAGTCGATGAACCATTGGCCGGGTAGGGCCAAGGGTGGCGTGGCCGGCGGCAACGACAGTCGCCATAAAGACCCACCGCCTTGAAAGAAAGGTAATTGCTGCTCACGCAGTTGATGCCAGAAGTGATGGGCATCGGCATGCACTGTTCCGCCCAATTCCGCACAGGCCTGGCGCACGCCCGCAGCGCCGCCTGACAGCCGCAAATAGACATGCACGCCATCGTACGCCGCGCCGGAAATAGGCAGGGGCAGGGCAGCCCAACGATTCATGTTTCGAATGGCCTCAGCAGACGTGCATTCAAAGGTGAGTGTTTGTTCGTGCGCCGGGCGCGGCAACACCTTGAGCGAGGCTTCCAAAATAATTCCCAACGTGCCGAGTGCCCCGGCCATCAAACGCGAGGCGTCGAAGCCCGCCACGTTTTTCATCACTTGGCCGCCGAAGGTCAGGATGTCGCCCTGGCCGGTTAGTATCTTGACGCCCAATACAAAATCACGCACGGCGCCGGCGTAAGGACGGCGCGGGCCGGAGAGTCCGCAGGCAATGGCACCGCCCAGGGTGGCGCCGGGGCCGAAGTGCGGCGGTTCAAACGGCAGCATCTGGCCCTGCTCGGCCAGCAGATTTTCGATAGTGTTGAGCGGGGTGCCGGCACGCGCGGTAATTACCAACTCGGTAGGCTCGTAATTGATAACACCGCTGTGCTGGGCAGTCGAAATAACCGTTCCATGCGGACTGCGCCCGTAAAAGCGTTTACTGCCACCGCCCTCGATCTGCAATGGGGTGCGGGCCGCAAGCGCCTCCCGCACGGCGGTTTGCAGTTGTGCGCTGATATCGCTAGACATCAGAAGCGCTCGATCTCGGGAAAGGCTAATTTACCGGCGTGCACATGCATGGCTCCGAACTCCGCACAGCGGTGCAGCGTGGGCACGGCCTTGCCGGGGTTGAGCAGGCCCAGAGGATCGAAGGCATGTTTGATAGCGTGGAATTGCTGCAACTCCAAGGGCGCGAACTGCGTGCACATCTGGCCGAGCTTTTCCACGCCCACGCCGTGCTCGCCGGTGATGGTGCCGCCCACTGCTACACATAACTCCAAAATTTGGCCACCGAATTGTTCGGCACGCGCCAGTTCACCGGGCTTGTTAGCGTCGTAGAGGATGAGCGGGTGCAGATTGCCGTCACCCGCATGGAACACATTGGCTACCGGCAAATTATATTCAGCAGAGAGCTCGGCAATGCGCTGCAACACCTCGGACAGACGCTTGCGCGGGATGGTGCCATCCATGCAGTAATAGTCAGGCGCGATGCGCCCTACTGCCGGGAAGGCTGCCTTGCGCCCGGCCCACAGCTTGAGACGCTCCTGCTCGTCGCGCGCGGTATGCACGTCGGTAGCGCCCGCGGCCAGCAATAGTTGGCGTACTTGAAAAATTTGTTCGGAGACCTCTTGATTGGTGCCGTCGAGTTCACACAGCAACAACGCTGCCGCATCCACCGGATAACCCACATGCGCATAGGCCTCTGCCGCGCGGATGGCGAGATTGTCCATCATCTCCAAACCGGCAGGGATAAAACCGGCGGAGATAATCTGTCCCACTGCCTCGCCGGCCTGGGCCACGCTGGCGAAGGCCGCCAGCAGCAGTTGTGCGCGCTCGGGCTTGGGCAGGAGTTTTACCGTGATCTCGACGATAATGCCGAGCAGGCCTTCCGAGCCATGCAGCACCGCGAGCAGGTCATAACCGGGCGCATCCAGCGCCGCGCCGCCTAATTCTAAAATATCGCCATCCAGGGTGAGCACTTTCAGGCCGAGCACATTGTGCACCGTCAGCCCGTATTTCAGACAGTGCACACCGCCGGAATTTTCCGCGACATTGCCGCCGATGCTACAGGCGATTTGCGAGGAGGGGTCGGGCGCGTAGTAGAGTCCGTGGTTGGCCACCGCTTGGGTGATAGCGAGATTGCGCACGCCGGGTTCTACACGCGCACAGCGATTAAGCGGGTCAATCTCCAAGATACGGTTGAATTTCGCCAGGCTCAGGATGATCCCCTCGGCGAGCGGCAAAGCACCTCCGGAAAGCCCCGTGCCCGCGCCGCGTGCCACTACCGGCACTCGATATTGGGCGCACAGCCGCAAAATCGCCCGCACCTGCTCGACGGTGTCCGGCAAGCACACCATGCCCGGCAACTGACGATAAGCAGTCAGGCCGTCACATTCATAAGGACCTAGCTGTTCCGCGTCAAGCAGCAGGGCCTGGCTGGGCAATACAGCACGCAGCGCCTGGGTAAAGGCCGGATTACGGAGGTGGGTTGCTGGAGTGGCGTCTGGATGGGCCATACGCTAAGTATACCAGCGCACCGGCGATCCGCATGCGCGTTAGGGCGGATTAAGCGCAGTCTCCCGCACGGAGGAGCTATCGGGGAGCCAGGGGGAAGTTCCGTTTACGCCTTAACCGACGTAACGTGCTATACTTAGCAGATGGCTTAAGCTGCTACATACTGCTCAATTCTATTGACCAATTCAGGCTACGCCCTTACCATTACAGCCCCTCATATTCCCCGGTAGCTCAGTCGGTAGAGCAAGTGACTGTTAATCACTGGGTCGGCGGTTCGAGTCCGTCCCGGGGAGCCATTAATCAACAACTTAAGCGGTTTTTAATTTGTCCGCTCTACAATTCTTTGACATCCCTTCTACTATTTTCTTTTTTATAGGCTGTACATATAGGATTTCCCTGTTGTGAATAAAGGGCTACCTAGGCATCGATAAAAACCGCCGGCGATACATTAAACCGCTTGGCGAGTGCCTTGATTTGGCGGATGTTAAGCTGCCTCTTGCTCTTACCGCTTAATATTTCCGATACCACGCCCTGGCTGCCAATCTCGCTCAGATCATTTTGCGTGAGATTGTGTGTCTCCATGAGATAGCGCAGCACCTCCATGGCAGAGGCGTCGGGTATCGGGTAATGTTCATCTTCGTAGGTCGCCACAAAGACGCTCAGCGCCTCGGCCAATTCCGCTAGGGGGTGGTTTTCATCGCCGCCGATTTCATCTACGATAAAATCCAGCGCCGCAGTGGCGCGCTTATATTCTGATTCGGTGCGTAGTACATGCATTGGGATAAGGGATTTAAGGTGCTCGTAATCCTTGCGAGCGTCCCGGATCTGTTTAGCTAACATCATGCCCTCCATTTGTTTCTATCGTACTCGGCATGGGTCAGGATATGCCGGATATAAACAATCTTTCTATTGTAGTGAACGGCGGCAATCAATCTGTATTTATTGCCGCCGATATTAAAAACCGCCAGCGTGCCCACCTGATCTACTGACCGGAAGAGGGCTTTAAGTTCTGCAAATGAACCAACCGTAGTCTTTGATAGTAAGTGATACCAGATAGTTAGCGGCATTTTGGCGTCGGGGTGCTGGGCCGAAAACTCTCGGATGCGCTTTTTAGTTATTATGTGCACGGTTTAACTTTATCTCAAATTGAGATTAAAGACAATGCTATATGCCTCTAAAAGCAGCTTTTTGTTAACGTTGAGGGAGTGTTCAGGTCTGAACGCGCAACCCAGCAACGACCTGCGGCTGAGTTTGCGTAGCATAGGCGTGCGTCATGGCCGGTGTGGCGTGGCCGATGCCGATGTTGCCGTGGGCGTCGAGTGCGATAATGCCGACATTGGCGCCCAGTTCCGCGACCATGCGCGCCAGCACTTTATCCACCGCTGCTTGCGCACTGCTACCCGCTGCGATTTCATCGCACACCGCTTTGGTAGTGAGATAGCGCAGCATAAGTTCACCCTGGCCGGTGGCGGAGGCGGCGGCCAGCGGCGTTGCATAATTTCCTGCGCCGGGCACGGCTGAGTCGCCGATGCGCCCGGGGAGTTTGAGGGCAACACCACCGGTAGAGGTGGCTGCGGCTAAGTCGCCATGCACGTCGAGGGCGACCGCGCCGACCGTGCCCCGGCTAAGCCCGGGGTAGCGCTCCAATAAGTCATGCAGTGAGGTATGTTTATTCTCGAGCAGGGCCGCGCGCTTGCTCTGCCATTCAGCACGGCGCCGTGCCGTGACGGGGTCGTAATCGGCAAAGCCCATGGCGCGCGCGAAGCGTTCCGCGCCGCTACCGGCGAGCAGCACGTGATCGGTCTCTTCCATGACCTTGCGCGCCAGCAGTATTGGATTTTTGACGCGCCGCACACAGGCGACATTGCCGCTGTACAAATCTTTTCCTATCATCACACCGGCATCCATTTCGGCTTCGCCTTCCAAATTCAGCACCGCGCCGGTGCCTGCATTGAATGCGGGATCATCTTCCAAGCTGACCACGGCAGCGGTGACTGCCTCCAAGGCAGGGCCGCCGTGCTGCAATATTTTTAAGCCTGCGTCGGCAGCCTGGTGCACACCGTGCAGGCAACTGTCTTGCAAGTCCGCTCGCAATGTTCCGGCGCCGCCATGGATAACGATGGCATACATGAGGCTAGTATAAGCTCAGTTGGTATAAATAAATTAGCGCTAGGGGTTGCTCCGCCCTTTGAAATTCGTAGCGTGCGCCATGCGCACGATTCAAAGATTTCTTGCTAGTCCGTGCGCATGGCGCACGCTGCCTTGATGGAAATTTTACGCAAAGATGCGAGCCGCCGAAGGGATGTAAAGTAAGTGTCGTACCGGAGTTTCGCAGGTTAAAGATAAAAAAAGACCTGCTACCTAAGGGGGAAAAGGTAGCAGGTCAAAGGGGACGGCTGGTCAATAATGCTTTAATTGCGCATCAGTGATAGTTAAAAGGGTAGCTCGTCATCAAAGCCGTTACTGACGGTGCTGGGTTTTGCTGCGGCTGCGGGTGTCTCCCAGAGGTCTTTGGTATTTTCGAAGGCCTCTTCCTTGGGCGTGCTGTTGGCGCCTTTGGCGCCGATCAAGGTAAGGTCGACGACGCGCACGCTTAAGCTGGCCTTATTGGTGCCATCGCGCGCGGTATATTCATCCAAGGTCACCTCGCCGCTGATGGCCACCTCGCGTCCTTTGGTGAGATAAGGAATCACGCCGCTCTCGGCGAGCTTGCCCCAGATGGTGCACTTGACCCATTGCGTCCTTTTCTTGTCGCCAAATCCGATATCGTTGGCGGCGGTGAAGCAGGCGACAGGGATGCCGCTCGCGGTGTAGCGTATATCGGCATCCTTGCCCAGTCTTCCGGTAAAGGTAAAAATATTCACGCTTGGTCTCCTAGGGTAACCCTGACTTGCTGCGTCATGGGTTTGCGGTAGCGATTGAGGTCAATGTCTTTGAGTGCCGGTATGGCCGCGTAGTTCACGCGACCCTCTTGCCAAAAGCGGGTGACGGTAATGCCCGCGCCGGTCACCTTGGGGTGATTCGCCAGACCGATGAGCCGCTGCCGGGACTGTTCCGCCTTGGCCTCGGCATGCTGCAACTCTGCGCGGGCGAATTTGTAGGCGTCCGCCGCGTCTGCCCATACTGCATCATTGCGCGGTAGCGTATCTTTCTCGGTGAGCGGTGGCGGCGTATCCGTTGCCATGTATGACCAGAAACGATGCCACTCGCGCAGCAGCCGCGCCTGATTATTCGTATCCGGCCGCACCTCGGTAAGTACGCCGTTAGCGCCGTCGAATACCCAGAGATGTGCCAGCGGCGCACCTGAAACATACAGTTGATGCTGGATTTGCCAATAGCAGTAATCGGGTACATCGCCGGCTAAAGCCTGTTGCCAGAGCCGGGCATCCTCGCCTGCGCCGGGACACTTAATCTCCAAGATGAGATCGTTATCGAAGCTGATCCCGTCCAAGCTCGCGGACAGCCAGTCGTTCTTGCGCATGACCATGGGTTGCATGATCATGCCGGTCTTTTCCTCGTAGGCCGCGCGCGCATAACGCTCCATGTCCAGGCCGCGTTGCATGGCGGAATTACGCTGCTGGGGCAGGGCGCGCCCGGTCTTAATCTGCCACAGTTTGAACCAAGTATCTGGTTCCCAGGGCGAGGCCCCCATAATTACCGGGGCCTCGCTCGCATTGGCATGCGCGGAGCGGTGCCGGTGCCAGTCGAGACTGCCCTGTTCCAGGTTTAACTGGTCCAGTTTTAAGACGGCACTCACGCCGCGGCTCTCCTCTTCTTCTCCAGCGCCAGTATGGCGCGATCGTATTCACGGGCCGGCAGGTCGGCCAGTTTTTCAATCCTGAAATAATTCAGGAAGCGCGCCAAGTCGCCGCCGACCTCATCAATGAGCGACTGCAAATGGGCCTGCTCTTCTTCCGTGATGGTGGTGGGTTCCACGCCTTCCGGCAGGTCTTCGCCGGCATAGATGTAGAGTCCCAGCCCGTGCAGGGCGATGGCTTTGACCAGGCAGCGTTGTATGCTGGTGTTGATATCGAACGCGTTCGGCTCCAGTATCGGCCTATTGCGGCTGTCCAGCACCGGATGGATTTGTGACAGCGTGACACCGTCCACCGTTACTGCCACCTCCACGAAATAGCCACAGTCGGTCTTGAGATAAGGTACGCCGTTAAAGCGCTTCACCTCCCACATCGCATCGGGGTGGGCGCGGCGCAGGCGATCGACCGCCCAAGCCCACGACAGGTACGCGAACTGACCTTTCTTTTCAACGTGCTCGCTGACATCAATCTTTGCCAATTCTGAGAAATAATTGGTTTCCATCTTTCTCTTCTTTAACCCTCTGAACTTCTTATGCGCAACCGCCTGTTGCTCGTCGAGCTCCATTTGGTGCGCCCAAGCCGCGCCGTTGTCGGCATCCGTCTCTACATGATCTTCAAGGTGTCGTTGTTCACTCATAGCAGTGCCTCCTCGGCCAGTTGCTTTACCCATTTAACCTTGTCGCCTACCGCCTCCTCGCTTGCCCCATAGAGTATGTCGCTGGTTACGCCGGCGGACTTATCAGGATGGGCGGCTGAGCTCGAATCTTTGCGTTGCAGTTGTGCGGCATGGTTACGTGTAACCGCGGCGGCAATGGCAAAATAATCCATTGTTTGGTTCATTAGTCTCTCCATTCAAGGCTTGAATTTAATAGACGTATTAACTGTGCTGGACCCGCCGCAACGCTACAGTTTGGGCGGGAAAAACCATGGCATAACTATACCAAAAAGGTATATATTAGTCAATACCAAAAAGGTATATTTTCCCTTAGGATTGAAGGACTTACATAGGGCTAAAAAGTAGGCGGCAGCTCAGCGGGAGGGGTAAGGTCAATAGGTAAACATTAGCGACGGGGCGCAGGTAAGGATTAACCGCAGGCATGACGAAGTGCCAGCCGGGACGGAAGCGGGCGGTTCGCTTAATCGAAACTCATTACCAGTTGCCTGACCACGCCGCAGATCGTGGTTGAACCGTTCATCTCCAGGATGGGATAGCGTGGGTTCAGCGGCTTTAGGTAACGCTTGCCATCGATGATTAGCTGCTTAAAGGTGGTCTCGCCGGTATCCCCCAGGCTGGCTATTACGAAGGAACCGTGGCGGGGTTTGAGCTCGGGGTCGACAATAATAATCCCGCCTTCCGGGAATTTAGGCTCCATGGAATCGCCGACTATACGCAAGGCATAGGCGCGTTCCCCGACCGGGGCCGTGGCGATCACCCATTCCTCCGGTTCGCCCGCCGGGCAGCCGGGACCGGAAGGCTCGCCTGCGCCGGCCTGCACCCACGAGACTACCGGGATACGCCTACGCGTCTCCGGTCCGGGCTGGCTGCCCGGCGCCACATTGCCCGAATCTTTAGGGCCGCCCACTGTAGTCTG
>DATECT010000068.1:0-6165 GCA_035286765.1 Gammaproteobacteria bacterium | reverse complement strand
TGTGATCCTGATCTCGGGCAAGGGCAGCAATTTACAGGCCATTATCCGCGCCGTTGCCGAGCAACATCTCGCACTCGATATCAAGGCCGTCATCAGCAATCGCCCCAACGCCCCCGGGCTACTGCATGCCCAGCAAGCGGGCATTGCCACCGAGACCTTGGACCATCACCATTTCCCGGATCGCCAGGGCTTCGATACGGCGCTACGCGCGCTTATCGATAGTTATCAACCGCGCCTCGTGGTGCTGGCCGGTTTCATGCGCATACTCAGCAGCGAATTTGTGCGGCACTACCAAGGCAGAATGCTGAACATCCACCCCTCGCTGTTGCCCGCGTTTCCCGGCTTAAATACCCATCAACGCGCCTTGCAGGCGGGCGTAAGCGAGCATGGCGCCAGCGTGCATTTTGTGACCCAGGATGTCGATGGGGGGCCGGTTGTTATTCAGGCACGCATACGAGTAACGCCCGAAGACACCCCGGAAACCCTCGCGGCGCGCGTCCTGGAACAAGAGCATATTATTTACCCCCAGGCGCTACGCTGGTTCGCGGAAGGACGCCTGCGTTTGGTTGATAACAATGGTAAGCAGCACGTATTACTGGATGGGAAACGGTTAATTTTTCCGCCGTGCCAAGGGTGATTATTTATCCTAAAGCCATCAGGTCAAACGGAATGGCTTTACTCCAACCGCCTAATATTCATATACTAATGTATCGATATTCGAGACGATACTGCACGTTTAATAATAAAGAGCGAACATAACCCTTCACCACGGATATCAAGTCTTAGCGGGGCACCTAAAAAATTTAAAAATGACTTTAAGTATTATTAACGAGCGTTACCTCGTCTAAGCTCTGCACGGATGTCTTCCACCCTCATCCCCCTACAGCTTGCTATCGGCATCAGTGTGTTGTGGATGGGGTTGGGTTTTGCCGGCCTCGGCCTGCAGCGTTATCCCCGCGTCATTACTACCTTTCTTTTTCCCCTCAGTGCCGTCGGTGCCTTGATCCTGGCATTGACCGCGTTGCTCGCGCTGAAATCGCCCCCTTCCGCAGTCATACTAGGGTTCGGCCTGCCCGATCTGCCCTTTCATCTGCGCCTGGATAGTTTGGCGTGCTTTTTTCTGCTGTTGTTAGGCGCGGTGGTGTTCGGCATAGGGCTGTTTTCAAGCGGCTATTTTCGCACCATGAAGGGTCTGGCGTTAGGGCTGCTATTTCTGCAGTACCACATTTTCATCGCCAGCATGGTGCTGGTCTTGCTTGCCGATGATGCTTACCTCTTCATGGTGACATGGGAATCGATGGCCATCTCCTCGTATTTCCTGGTGACCACCGATCATCACCTTACCCAAGTGCGTAAAGCCGGCTTTCTTTATCTGCTCATGGCCCATGTCGGCGCGATTAGTATCCTGTTGTGTTTTGGGGTGATGCAGGGCGGTCAGGGCGATTATAGTTTTGATGCCCTGCGCGAGGTACACTTGAGCAACTTTTGGATGAGCGTGAGCTTCTTGCTGGCGCTGTTAGGCTTCGGCGCGAAGGCAGGCATGGCGCCCCTGCACGTGTGGCTGCCGGAGGCGCACCCGGCGGCCCCCTCGCCGGTCTCCGCCTTAATGAGCGCGGTCATGCTCAAGACGGCGATCTACGGTATTTTGCGCGTATGCTTCGATCTGTTAAGCACGCAACTGTGGTGGTGGGGCGCACTGATATTGGCGCTGGGGTTGGTGTCGGCGCTGCTGGGCGTGATGTTCGCTGCGGTGCAAACCGATATGAAGCGTCTGCTGGCTTATTCATCGATAGAAAATATCGGCATTATCCTGGCCGGTATCGGTTTAACGATCATTTTCCAGAGCGACGGGAAAGGCCTGCTCGCCGCGCTCACGCTCACCGCCACCTTATATCATTGCATCAATCACGCCTTTTTCAAGGGGCTGCTGTTCCTCGGCACGGGAGCGGTGCTACACGCCACCGGCGAGCGCAATCTGGGACGCCTGGGCGGGCTGATCCAGCGCATGCCGTGGGTGGCGGCGCTTACCCTGGTAGGCGCGTTGGCGATAGCAGGCCTGCCGCCACTCAACGGTTTTGTATCCGAATGGCTGCTGCTACAGGCCTTCCTGCTCTCACCCGGACTTGCGCAGCCTTATCTCAATATGTTGGTTCCGGTAGCGGCGGCGGCGCTGGTGCTGGCCACCGCTCTATCGGCTTACGTAATGGTCAAATTTTACGGGGTGATCTTCCTCGGCCAAGCGCGTGCCGAGAATATCCAGCAAACGCACGACGCGGGCGGCTGGGAGCGCGCCGGACTCGGCTGGCTGGCGCTGGGCTGCATCGCGCTGGGGCTGATGCCGGTAGCGGTCATTCTGCAACTGGACGCAGTCACGCATGCCCTCATCGGTCAAAGCCTGGGCGGCACCGCGGCTCGATCCAGTTGGCTGTTTCTCACGCCGGTGGCGGCAAGCCGCGCCAGCTACAGCCCGGTGTTTTTCCTGCTCGTCATCCTAGTGGTGGTATTGATCAGCTTTTTGGCCGTGCGTCTTTACTACGGCGGCAAACTCAAGCGCGGACCGGCGTGGGATTGCGGCTACCCGGCGCAGACACCGCGCATACAAAATACCGCGGAGGGCTTCGGCCAACCGATCCGGCATATCTTTGGACCGGTCTTTCACACCCAGGCGGAACTGCCGCGCGTTGACGATCCTAAACCCAAATACCGGATCGCCATCCAAGACCATTTTTGGCACCTCATTTATCTACCCATTGCGCGCTGCGTGGAATTCTCATCCCGGCAGATCGGCAAACTACAACAAGGGCGCATCCATATCTATCTGCTGTACAGCTTCCTAACCTTGCTGCTACTGTTACTGTTAATGCGATGACGCTAATCGAAGGCATCGGCTACCAATTGCTGCAATCCCTGCTGATGGTCGCGCTGGCGCCGCTGATGCTGGGCTGGGTGAACCAATGCCGCGCCTGGTTGCAAAACAAGCGCGGCCCGGGCCTGCTGCAACCTTACCGGGTGCTGCGCAAGCTGTTCCATAAGGAGGCCTTGCTGGCCTACAACGCCTCGCTGCTGTTTCGCGCCACGCCCTATATCCGTTTCGGCTGCATGTGGCTCGCCGCTGGCATCGTACCCGTGCTGGCCACCGATCTACCGTTCTCGCCCGCCGCCGATGTGATTGCACTGGTGAGTATCTTTGCACTGTCGCGCGTGTTTCTGGCACTGGCCGCCATGGATGTCGGTACTGCCTTCGGCGGGCTGGGCGCGCGGCGCGAGATGATGATCGCCTTCCTGGCGGAGCCCGCCTTGCTCATGGTCTTTTTCACCGCGTCCTTAATCAGCCATTCCACGCAACTGACCACCATCGTCGCAACGCTGTCGCACACGCAGTTGGCGTTGTATCCAAGCCTGGCCTTTGCCGCGGTGGCATTTGTCATGGTGCTGCTGGCGGAAAATGCCCGCGTCCCGGTGGATAATCCTGCAACCCATCTTGAATTGACCATGATCCATGAGGCGATGATTCTGGAGTATTCGGCACGGCACTTGGCACTCATCGAGTGGGCCAGCAGCATCAAATTGCTCACCTATATCACCATTGGTATTGCGCTGTTTCTGCCCTTCGGTATCGCGCAAAGCGGCAGTTGGTCGGCTCTGCCGTTTGCGCTGGCGCTACTGCTGGTGAAATTATTATTCGCGGGCCTGGGCCTATCGTTGCTGGAGACACTATCCGCCAAGATGCGTATATTCCTCGCACCCGAATTTCTCGGCATTGCATTGCTGCTCGCCATCCTGGGGATGCTCATGCACTTCTTATTGGAAACCTGACATGCCGGTTAGTTTTTCAGGACAACTGATCAACCTGCTCGCGGCCCTGCTGCTGCTGATCGCCTTCGCCATGCTCACGCAGCGGCGCGTGCTGTCGCTGGTGAACCTGTTCGCCTGGCAAGGCCTGGTGCTCAGCCTGAGCACGGCCGTCGTGGCATATTCCTCGCACCAGCAGCACCTGTACTATTCCGCCGCGCTTACCCTGGCGCTCAAGGTGCTGCTGCTGCCGTGGATACTGCACCGCCTGATGCGCAAGCTGAATGTGAAGTGGGACGTGGAAACGTTGATTAATATACCGAGCACCTTGCTGGTGGGCATTGTGCTGGTGATCTTCGCCTTCAACCTGGCGCAGCCCATTTCACAACTGGCCGGCACCATACTGCGCAGCACGCTCGGTATTGCCATGGCTAGCGTGCTGTTGTCGCTGCTCATGATGATTACCCGGCGCAAGGCGATCCCGCAAGTGATCGGCTTTCTCGCCATGGAAAATGGTTTGTTCTTTGCAGCCACCAGCGCCACCTATGGGATGCCGATGGTGGTCGAGTTGGGGATTGCCCTGGACGTGCTGGTGGGCATGGTTATCTTCGGTATCTTTTTCTTCCATATCCGCGAGACCTTCGACAGTCTCGACTTAAGGCATATGGAAAAACTCAAGGAAGATTGAATGGAGGCACTAGTATTGCTTGCCATTCCTCTGCTGGGCGGACTGCTGCTCGCCTTGTGGGGCCACAAGACCTGGGCTGCGGAGCTAGCGGTCTTGATGAGCCTGGCTACCTTCATCGCCGCGGTATTACTCACCATGCGCATTATCGATCATGGCCCGTTGCTGGTCGCCCAGGAAATGTTTTTTATCGACTCCTTCAATGTATTCCTGGTGGCACTTACTGCTTTCGTCGCCTTCACCACAGCGCTGTTTAGCCGGCCTTACATGCGTATAGAGCAGTATCACGGTAAACTCTCGCCCAATATGCTGCGCCTCTATCACAGCATGTTTCAATTATTCACCTTCACCATGTTGCTCGCGCTGACCACCAATAATATGGGCATACTGTGGGTGGCGATGGAGGCGGCCACGCTCACTACTGTATTACTGGTCAGCCTCTACCGCACACCCGCCAGCCTGGAAGCGGCGTGGAAATACTTTATCCTGTGCGGCGTGGGCATTGCGCAGGCGCTATTCGGCACCATACTGCTCTATTTCGCCTCCGAGAAGGTGCTGGGCGCCGGCGGCGCGGCGTTGCTGTGGACACATTTGAACGCGGTCAAGTCGCAACTTGAGCCCACGGTACTGTCGCTCGCCTTTGTATTCCTGCTGATCGGCTACGGCACCAAGGTCGGCCTGGTGCCCTTGCATAATTGGCTGCCCGATGCGCACGCGGAAGGCCCCACGCCGGTGTCGGCGGTGCTGTCGGGCCTGCTGTTGAATGTCGCGCTCTATGCCGTGGTGCGCAGCAAGGTGCTTGTGGACGGCGCTCTGCCGAATAATATGGCAGGTAATTTGATGATGGGTTTTGGCCTGCTTAGCGTGGTGGTCGCGGCCTTTTTCCTGTCGCGCCAGAAAGACATCAAGCGTATGTTCGCCTACTCGTCAATTGAGCACATGGGCCTTATGACCTTTGCCTTTGGCATGGGCGGACCGGTCGCAACGTTTGCGGCATTGCTGCACATGACGGTACACTCGCTGACCAAATCGGCCATTTTTTTCGTCGTCGGCCATGCCGCGCAGAAAACCGGCACCCAAACGATGGATAAAATACGCGGGCTGATCCGGCAAAATCCCACCATCGGCTGGGGATTAATGCTGGGTAGCCTGGCCATTCTGGGCATGCCGCCCTTTGGCGTATTCACCAGCGAGTTCATGATCTTGACCGCCACCATGCACAGCCAGCCGTGGGCAACACCTTTTCTGCTGATCGCACTGGGCGTGGCGTTTGCCGCCATATTCGGCAAGGTACAGCCCATGGTATTTGGCGAAACCACGGCGCAGCGTCTACCGCACCCCCCGGCGCTGATACCGGTATTCGTACACCTTGGCTTAGTACTGATGTTGGGCCTGTATATACCACCCTATCTCGCGGATTGGTATCGCCAGGCGGCGCGTTTAATCAGCCCCTTTTAACGTGCGCGTGCCCAGGCTAACTACCGTAGACCTATGAAAATCACCGACTTCCCGGTAGAACTCACGCCCATCCCCGGCACCAACCAGGTGTGGCATGGCACGGTCAGTGTCCAGAAACTGCACGAGGTGTGCGCGAACGTCCGAGCCAAAGGCGGACGGTTAGCGGCGCTATGGGCCAGTGATGAGCGTGATCAGGGCGGCGGATACGCTTTATACCTTGCCCTTGCCTT
>DATECT010000067.1:0-8928 GCA_035286765.1 Gammaproteobacteria bacterium | reverse complement strand
CCTACGGTTTGGTGAGCTGGCTCTCGCACGGCGATCATCGTTTAGCCATGTTGATTACCGGCACTTATTTCATCATTGGTCTTCTAATATTGTCGGGCATAGATGTAAAACGCGGCCGTCGGGCGGCGCTGCGTCAGACGTAGTAACAAGGTGAGACGGCGCTGTCCCGCCGCCGAACGCCCCGCCGGGAGCGGGGCCGTAGTTCACGCGGAGCGGGGATGGCGTAGCGTGAACTGTGCGAAGGTTATAGTATAGCGCAGTGCGGGTTTCGCGCTACGCTTCCGACGCTACGCAGTCCTGCTGCGCTGGAAGTCCTGCCCAGGCATCCTTGCCTGGGCGCTCGCGGCGTTGCCACTCGCCCTGCTCCGCACGAAACACCGTGCTTACTTGCTGGCGCTACGCTGTCCCTGCTACGCTGGCAAGCCAAGGCAAACCTTCCCTGGTTTGCCCGTGCAGCGATTTCATCGCCGCACCCCTGTAAGTCCGTTCGGCGCGAGGGCATTCGCGCCTCACTGTCGCTTGCTACTTGTAATGTGAGGGATAACATGACCACTATGAAGGCAGTGCGCATACATAACTATGGCGGCCCGGAAGTACTCGTGTACGAAGATGTGCCCCGCCCTGCACCCAAACGCGGCGAGGTATTGATACGGGTACACGCCGCGGGGGTCAACCCGGTGGACTGGAAGATACGCTCGGGCCGGCTGCAAGGACGCGTCGACCATCATTTGCCGTTAATCCTGGGCTGGGATGTGGCCGGGGTGATTGAAACGCTCGGCGAAGGCGTTACTACTCTACAGGTTGGCGACGCCGTCTACGCGCGCCCTGATATTGCGCGCGATGGCGCCTATGCCGAGTATCTGGTCGCGCGGGCCGACGAACTTGCTCTAAAACCCAAGACCATCGATTTTGTGCATGCCGCTGCGGTGCCGCTGTCTGCGCTGGTCGCCTGGCAATCGCTGTTCGATGCCGCCAATTTATCGCCCGGACAGTCGGTGCTGATCCATGCCGGCGCCGGTGGCGTCGGGCACTATGCCGTGCAGTTGGCGCATTGGAAGGGTGCCCATGTTATCACCACCACTTCGGCGCGCAATGCCGATTTTGTACGCAGTCTGGGCGCCGACGAGGTCATTGATTACACTGTTACCCGCTTCGACGACGTATTAAAAGACATCGATGTGGTGTTCGATACCGTCGGCGGCGATGTTTACGAACGCTCCTGGAAAGTGCTACAGAAACGTGGGGTGATTGTTTCGATACTCAACCAGCCTTCCGCCGAGCTTTCCGAGCAATACGGGGCGCGTGCCGCGTATGTGTTTGTGCAGCCTAACGCCGAGCAACTTACCGAGATAGCCAAATTGATAGACAAAGGTAATCTCAGGCCCATCGTGCAGACCGTGCTGCCGCTCGCGCAGGCACGTCAGGCACACGAATTGATTGAGGGCGGGCACACACGCGGCAAAATTGTTCTAAAAGTGACAGACTATACATAGCGACAGAAATCGTAGCGAGCGGCTTTGTCACTCCCGGCATCCTGCTTCCTGTGACACTAGCACATCCCCGTGCGTCGCAGGGGGGCGGCTGAGCGCAGGAACCGGAGTGTACATAGAAGTACATGAGGGCACGCCGTATACGGCGTGCGGGCACATCAGGACGATGTGCCCTGGTACCCAAGCGAGCAGGATGCGTAGCGCAGGGGCGAGCACGCACCCGCATCAAAGCCGCGCATAACCAACGACTTGGTTGGCGTAGTTTGCCAACCTAGTCGGATGGCTAGTCGTTGTATCAGTAGATTTATGGCGCTATGTATAAACATCAGGCATTGAACGATCAGTAGGAGAACACCATGCAAACATACCCTGTATTAATTGCTTTAATTGCGGCCGCAACAGTAACAGCTTGTGAGCCCACTCCCAAGCCGCCCAAGGTCGAAGACCAGTCTTCTGCGCTGTTTACCGAACAACGCCAGGCGCTCGACGATGCGAACGGCGTGCAGCAAACGCTGGACCAGCAAGAGCAAGAGCGGCGCAAAAAGCTCGACGAGGCCGTGCAGTCACAGTAATCCTAAGCGGCGGCTATTACTCAACCGCCTGCACCCAAACGAAGCCCGGAATGGCCCGCCCTAAAGCTAATCGGAATACTAACATCAAAAGACTCCCTGACATTATTCCCGCGCCCGTCTCTGCTTATCTTGATTCAGACTACCCGTTTTTCCGCCCCGTCCTAAGCTGCCTATTCTTCGCGTTTTCCCTGAGTGCTTGCACGCAAACTGAAACCCATTCATTACAGGGTTATGCCGAGGGTGAGTATGTAAGAATTGCATCGCCCTTTGCCGGCGCGCTTGAATCACTAGCAGTAAAGCGCGGCGATGAAGTAACAGCCGGGGCATTGCTATTCACCCTGGAGCATCAGAACGAAGTAGCGGGGCGCGATGAAGCGGCACAAAGACTGAGGCAGGCCGAGGCGGCGTTGGAAAACCTTAAAAAGGGCAAGCGCCCCTCCGAGCTTGAGACCGCGCGCGCGCAATTGGCACAAGCCAAATCCGCATTGCGCTTATCGGAACTTCAGTTAAAGCGCTTTGAGAAACTGATCGGTAGCGGCGCCGTTACCCAAGACAAATTAGATGAGGCGCGCACCTCCCATAACCGCGATAAGGCACGCGTTGCCGAACTGACCGCCCAGCTTGAAACGGCCCAGCTCCCCGCACGCCCGGATGAAATCAATGCCGCGGTTGCCCAGGTTGAAACGGCACGCGCCGTGCTGGCGCAAGCGCAGTGGAGACTCGCGCAAAAAATTGTATATGCTACCGTTGATGGTAAGGTAGACGATACGTTTTATACCCCTGGCGAGTGGGTACCCGCCGGCAATCCGGTGGTATCGATGCTGCCGCCGCAAAATATCAAGGTACGCTTTTTTATTCCCGAAACCCAGCTAGGTTCGCTGCATATAGGCCAAACCGTAACGCTGAGTTGTGATGGCTGCCCCGCCGGTTTCCCTGCGCACATTCGCTTTATCGCCAGTCAGGCCGAATACACCCCGCCGGTGATCTATAGCAAGGAGAGCCGCAGCAAACTCGTGTATCTCGTCGAGGCCTGGCCCTCGCCCGCCGACGCCATAAAACTGCGCCCCGGACAGCCCGTCGATGTACAGCTCAAGCCCGCATGAGCACCGGTCAACTTGTTATTGATGTACAAAATCTCAATAAGCGTTTCGGCGCCAAGCACGTCGTGCGCGACCTCAGCCTGCAAGTAAAACAAGGCGAAATCTTCGGCTTCCTCGGACCCAACGGCAGCGGCAAGACCACCTCGATACGCATGCTGTGCGGCCTGCTCACGCCCGACAGCGGTAGCGGCACCTGCTTAGGTTTCGACATTATCAAGCAAAGCGACCAGATCAAACTGCACGTCGGCTACATGACGCAGCGTTTTTCGCTCTACGAAGATTTAAGCATCCGTGAAAACCTCGACTTCATCGCGCGCATGTATGGCATGCACAAGCGCAAACAGGCCGTGCAGCAAAGTCTTAGCAAACTCGGCCTGCTGGAACGCCAAGATCAACTGGCAGGCACCTTGTCGGGCGGGTGGAAACAGCGCCTGGCGCTCGCCGCCTGCATGCTGCACGACCCGCAATTGTTGCTGCTAGACGAGCCCACGGCAGGCGTCGATCCCAAGGCGCGGCGCGAGTTTTGGGATGAAATTCATGGACTGGCCGCGCGCGGCATCGCAGTATTAGTGAGCACCCACTATATGGACGAGGCCGAGCGCTGCCACCGGCTGGCCTACATCGCCAACGGCAAACTCTTAGCACAAGGCACCGCACAGGAAGTCATTGCAACCCAACGGCTCACCACCTGGTCCGTCAGCGGCGCCAACATCATACAACTGGCGGAGCAATTACGCGGGCTGCCCGGCGTTGCCCAGGTCTCGGCCTTCGGCAACACCTTGCATGTTACCGGCACCGATGCCGAGCAATTGTTACACAGCACGGCCTCTTTGCGCCGGCAATCGGATTACCACTGGGAACTAACGGAACCCAGCTTGGAGGATGTATTTATCAACTTGATGGATGCGGTGGGTAGCTCACCGTGACTAGCCGCTATTTTTCCTGGTCACGCTGGTGGGGCATCGTCGTCAAGGAATTCATCCAACTGCGCCGCGACCGCCTGACCTTCGGCATGATTGTCATGATCCCCATCATACAGCTGGTGTTATTCGGCTACGCCATCAATTCCGACCCGAAATACCTGCCGACCGCCGTGCTATCTGCCGACAATAGCCCGTTTGCGCGCAGCTTCCTGCGCAGCATGGAAAATACCAACTATTTTCGCCTGGTAAAAAATATTCGCAACGAGGCAGAAGCCGAACGGCTGCTGGCTATCGGTGAAGTGCAATTCGTGCTCACCATCCCGGAAAACTTTTCGCGCAAATTATTGCGCGGCGAGAACCCGGTGATATTGCTGGAGGCCGACGCCACCGATCCGGTTGCCACCGGCAACGCCCTCAGCGCCATCAACTCGCTGGTGCAAACCGCGCTCAACCGCGACCTGTTAGCAGGACTGCACTTTCTACAAGGCAAATCGCCGCCGTTCGAGGTGCGCATACACCGGCGCTACAACCCCGAGGGTATTACCCAGTACAACATCGTGCCCGGCCTGATGGGCGTCATCCTCACCATGACCATGATCATGATGACGGCCCTCGCTGTAACCCGCGAGCGCGAGCGCGGCACCATGGAAAACCTGCTCGCCACGCCGGCCCGGCCCGCGGAAGTCATCACCGGCAAGATTGTGCCTTACATCATGATCGGCCTCATTCAAGTCACCTTAATACTACTACTCGCACACTTTTTATTTAGCGTGCCGATACTAGGCAACGTAGCGCTGCTCTATGCGGCAGTATTACTATTTATTGCCGCCAACCTATCGCTCGGCATCACCTTCTCCACCTTCGCCAGAAACCAGTTGCAGGCCATGCAATTAACCTTCTTCTTTTTCCTGCCCTCACTGCTATTGTCCGGCTTCATGTTCCCGTTCCGCGGCATGCCAAATTGGGCACAGAATATCGGCGAGGTATTACCCTTGACGCATTTCTTGCGCCTGGTAAGAGGAATATTATTAAAAGGAAATACCGCCGTGGATATGCTGCCGAGCGTGTGGCCTATCGCCCTGTTCATGCTGGCCGGGATGGCGCTGGCGCTGAAACTATATAGAAAGACTCTGGATTAATCAGGCGCTAAATGTTGCAAAGACTTACTGAAACCGGCAAACTTTATTTATACATATTGAGCAAATACTATCTCACTTAGTCTCCACGTTACTTGAAGCTATTACTCGGTCAATACCGAAGTTGGGCCTCGTGCCTCATCCCGACCTACGATTAGACATGGGTTTTAATAATCGGCACGGCATTTAGCAAAGTTTTTGTGTAAGCATGTTGCGGATGATTGAGCACCTGCTCAACGCTGCCGTGCTCCACAATCTTGCCTTGATACATCACCGCCACTTCATGCGCCAGGTACTCCACTACGGCCAGATTGTGGGTGATAAATAAATATGCCAATCCTAGATCTTCTTGCAGACCCTTCAATAAATTCAGTATTTGCGCCTGCACGGACACATCCAGCGCGCTGGTGGGCTCGTCGCAGATAATCAGCTTGGGAGTTACCGCCAACGCGCGGGCAATGCAGATGCGCTGGCGCTGGCCACCGGAGAATTCATGCGGGTAACGGTATTTCATTTGCGCATTGAGTCCGACCTGCTCCAGCAGTTTGTCCACACGTGCCGCGCGTTCGCCGGGCGTGCCGCCCACGCCCTGCACGATCATGCCTTCTTCAATGATGTCGGACACAATCATGCGCGGATTGAGCGAGGAGTACGGGTCCTGAAAGATGATCTGAAAATCGGCGCGGCGTGCGCGCAGAGCCTCGCCTTGCAGTTTACGCAAATCGGTATTGCCAAACTGCACGCTGCCCGACGTGGGGCGGACGAGCTGCAATATGCCTTTGCCTACCGTGGTCTTGCCGGAGCCGGACTCGCCGACCAGGGCCAAGGTACGGCCCTTGGGAATATCCAGCGTTACACCATCGACGGCGCGCACATAACCTACGGTGCGTTTGAACAAGCCCTTCTGAATCGGGAAATATACCTTGAGGTCGCGCACCTGCAATAACGCATCGGCTTTTTCGGCAGCCTTAGCACCCACCGATTGTTCTATCCCTACTGATGTATTAGGCAAATTAATAGTTGTCTGCACGGCAGATTTGGTAGCGGCGACTTCCGGGTCGTACAAGTGGCAGAGCACGCCCGGCGACAAGGCAGCGCCGGTTTGGTCAGAGGTAATCCAGGCTGGCACCCTGTCTTTACACGTCTGCCAGGCATAATCACAGCGTGGAGTGAAGCGACAGCCGGTAAAGATTTCGGTGAGCGGCGGCACGCTGCCGCGTATCACGGCCAAGCGTTCGCCGCGCTTGCCCATGCCGGGGAGTGAGTCGAATAGTTTTTTGGTGTAGGGATGTTGCGGATTAGAAAAAAAGTGTTCGCGCTCGGCCAACTCGACGATCTGCCCGGCATACATCACTGCCACCCGATCCGCCATCTCGGATACCACGCCAAGGTCATGGGTGATTAGCAGGATGGCCATGCCAAGGTCACGCTGCAGCTTGCGCATGAGATCGAGGATTTGCGCCTGGATGGTAACATCCAAGGCAGTGGTAGGTTCGTCTGCGATCAGCAATTCCGGCTCGCCGGCGAGCGCAATAGCGATCATCACGCGCTGCTTCATGCCACCGGAGAGTTGATGCGGATATTCCGTATAGCGGCGCCTTGGATCGACGATACCCACGGCATCCAGCAATTCGACGGCCTTGGCAAAGGCGATACCGCCCTTGAGGCCGCGATGGCGCAGCAATGCCTCGCCGATTTGTTCACCGACGCTCAACACCGGATTGAGGCTGGTCATCGGTTCTTGGAAGATCATGGCGATGCGCCCGCCGCGTATAGTACGCATCTCCATCTCCGGCAAGCGCATAAGATCTTGGCCATCGAGATAAACGCTGCCTGACACATTTCCTGCGGCGGGCAATAAACGCATAATAGAAAGCGCGGTGAGCGATTTGCCGCTGCCGGACTCGCCGAGCAATGCGAATGTCTCGCCCTTGTTAATTTCAAAGCTGATGCCGTCCACCGCGCGCAACGGGCCAGCCTGGGTGTTAAACCAGGTGCGCAGGTTGGCTACGCGCAACAAGGATGGTTGTTCCATTAGAGTTTTCTCAGGCGCGGGTCGAAGGCGTCGCGCACGGTGTCGGAAAATAGATTGGCCGACAGCACCAGTGCAAACATAAACACGAAGGCCGCCAACAGCGGCCACCACACCATCGGGTCGCGCGCCATCTCCATGCGCGCACTATTGATCATATTGCCCCAACTCAGCGTGGACGGATCGACACCCACGCCGACATACGACAGCACCGCCTCGGCCAGCACCAGGCCACTGAAATCGAGCACGATGGTGATTAATACAATGTGCATCACATTGGGCAGGATATGGCGTGCGATGATCTTGAAGTGACCCACGCCGAAGGCGGTGGCAGCCTGGATGTAATCCATCTCGCGCAGCTTTAAGGTCTCGCCGCGCAACAAGCGGCATAGGCCCGTCCAACTGGTAATGCCCAGGATAATGCACAAAAATAATAAGCGCACATCAGCACGCAACGCGACCGTATCAAATTGCTCCGGGTGATTGGCGATATACACTTGCAGCATGAGAATGGCGGCGGCGATTAACAGCACGCCCGGAATTGAACTAAGCGTGGTATACAGGTATTGCACTACGTCGTCCACCCAACCGCGGAAATAACCGGCCATGATGCCCAATAGCACGGCGAACGGTAGCATGACCAGCGTAGTCAGCGTGCCGATCACCAGCCCGGTGCGTATGCTCTTGATGGCTTGATAGAATACGTCCTGCCCCACCTTGTCGGTGCCGAGCACGTGATACTTCACGCTCAACTCCGCAGCTAGCGCAATGAACAAAACAATGATGCCTGCTGTAACAAGAATCGCGCGCCACGGCAGCTCTGTAGCACCATGTCTCACCTTATTAAACATAGCCTTGAAAGAACTATTTTTGCGCTTGGCCAATAAGGCGATGATTGCCCCCGCCAGTATCAACCATGCAAGCAGACCTTCCAGGATGGCCTTTACAGAGATGGCAATAATATCGCCGGTTTGTTCCTGCTGAGGATTTTTTAGGTGCGCGCCGCCGTATTTCAGGCGTGGATAAACGCGCTCTTGCCCACCATCGGGCCGTTCTATGGTTTCTTTAACATAGAGCTGGGTGGCAAAAGGTGCGGAGTAGGTCTTTTCATCCTGCGTTCTGAGCGGTGTGACGATAATATCCAACAGGCTTAAGACCTCGATTGAATACTGCACCTCAACCGGTTGATTGCTGGTATTGGATAGGGGCAAGCGGAAGTGCAGGGAATCCAGCAGACCGATAAACACATACGTCAACAAAATCACCAGCGTAACCATGCCCGTGCGGCTACGCGCCACCTCGCGCCATGGGGCACGCAAATGTTCTCTGCTGCGCGCCCGATAGATAAAAATCAGCACTACCGCAAGCAGCACAAAGATCAGCGCATCGGTCCACAGCATGACTGGCTTGAAGGGCATCAGGCCAGCCTCACCCGTGGGTCAACTATGGTATAGGAAATATCGGTCAGGATCAGGCCGACGATGTAGAGCACCGAACCGAGGAACACCATGGCGCGCACGATGGCGAAATCCTGGCTGTTAATGGCGTCGATGGTGTAACTGCCCAGGCCCGGAATGCCGAAGAAGGATTCCAGGATTAGGCTGCCCATAAAGAGCAGGGGAAACACCGCCACCGCGCCGGTGAGGATGGGTATCATGCCGTTTTTGAGCACGTG
>DATECT010000066.1:0-3793 GCA_035286765.1 Gammaproteobacteria bacterium | reverse complement strand
CCCGCAGGGTGATGCACACGGATGTGCATCATGAACGCCAAGGCACGACTGCATGGATGGCCGCTACGGGCTTCCTGCCCTCTCGCGGCACTACCTCCATCCTTGGAGGGCGCAGGAGGTACGACTGTAGGGACACAGGAGGTAGAGCAATGCAGGAGCAATTGCCGAGAGCAACGCACGACTCCAGGGATGGGGGAGGTAGAACGCTGTCGGGAACAAGCGTCGAGGAGCAGTTGCCGAGGAAGTCTTGGCCGGGGCTAAAGTAATGAATCGCCGTTGCGCCACGGATGGCTACATCACAGTAAATAGTAGGGCCGTTAGCTCAGCCGGGTGAGCCGCAAAGCGGCGAACGGCTCGCCAGGGAAGGCGAGACTGGTGCATCTGTAACCGCAACGTTGCGCCACGGATGGCTACATCGCAGTAAATAGTAGGGCCGTTAGCTCAGCCGGTAGAGCACCGGACTTTTAATCCGATGGTCGTGCGTTCGAATCGCACACGGCCCACCATCCCTTACACTAAAACCCACGATGGCTTTACCCCTAGCGGCTTAGTGCCGGTAATAATATTGCTCCAAGCTACGGCTATAGCTACCATCCTTTACCCGCAGGCTATTCGCTGTGCGCCGGCTGAGATATTCGCTATCCGTATCCGAACGCTTCTGTTGGCTAGACTTTGTTGTTAGCGGTGCATCATCAGTATTTTCAGTGGCAGGTTTCTTAGTCGCAGCGCTTGGCTGCTCAAACTGAGAGGGGTCGAGTAGGTCTAGCAGGGGCTCCGGCGCCGAGCGGCCTGCTACGATGACGCCATCGGGGCGAGTGTAACCGGGGCTGTATTGCGGTTGGACAGCCAGGGCGGCGCTGCTGATGACGGTTAGAATAACTGCTAATATAATGTTTTTCATAACTAACGCTCCTTGTTAGGCGCCCCTTATCTGTGGGGCTGGATATACTTAGCCATGGCCTAAACGTGCTCATCTTTTTTCCCGAAGAACCGGTACGCGGACAGGGCTGTGCTAAGTATTATTTATCATAAGTCGATTCCCGGCCACGTTCAATGGATTATTTTTTGCCAGGGATGGTTTTCATGCCAAGCTGGCTTTATGATGGAAAGCATATAGTTAAGGCCCAACTGGAAAGGATTCCACCCTAACTCTGGGATTATTACACGGAGGTTCCCATGTTGAAGTGGGCAATATTCTTCTTCCTGATATCCTTGGTGGCTGGATTTTTTGGCTTTACCGATATAGCGGCGGGTGCCAAGAAAATATCTAAAATCCTATTTTTTATTTTCATCGGCATCACTGTCGTAGTATTGATCTCGGCAGTTATGCTTGGCAAGCTGCTGTTTTAGGCGGCCTTTAGGTATCTCGATGATGTAACCCTTACCCTGAACGAGGTAAGGCGTTGCCAACCCCTCAGAATCACCGTTATGTATTAATCACGTAGTTTGCAGTTTAGTTCCAGGCATCAATGTTGTGATACCGAAATGGAATTTATGAAGTTGGATTAGAGCAGGAGAAACCGCAATGAAAATGTCAGCGTTAATCATCACGCTCGCCGTGCTTAGTTTGGCGGCCTGCGGCAAGAACGACACCACCGGCACCAGCGCCCCTTCCCCCAGTCAGATGACCCCGGTAGAGCCTGGGCCGCCAGCGCCGCCCGTGCCAGCAGCACCACCCGCCACACCCGCACCACAGGCTGCCGCCCCGGCACCGGAGAGTGCTGCCTCGGCAACCGCTCCGGCTAGTCCCGAGGCGGCCCCAGCCCCGCAAGTTGCCGCACCCGAAACCGCCGCGCCCGCGGGCGAAGACGTAGCGGCCTCGGCCGCTGGTGGCGCTCTAAGCATGGATGACGGCAAGGCCTTGGCCAAGAAGAGCGGCTGTTTTGCCTGTCATGCCGTGGAGAGAAAGATCATCGGACCGGCGTGGAATGACGTCAGCGAAAGATACAAAGACAATGCCGAGGCGAAGGATATTCTGGTGAAGTGGGTGCATACCGGCGGCACGGGCCGCTGGAAGGACCCGAAGACCGGCCAGGAAATGGGCATGATGCCGCCGTATTCGCCGCGCGTACCGGATGCGGAAATCGACTCACTGGTCGATTTCATCCTGGCATTGAAGAAATAATAGGGTGGTAGCGGAGGCCGGTGTAAAGCCGGCCTCCGCTTAGCTTGCGTGCTTCTTGTTGCGCAGGCGTTTAGTTATTGGATTGCCTTTTCAAGTGTGCCGCTTTCATCGCATCGGAAAGGTCATTCAAGGCCTCGCGCGATATGTGCTGCGATGCCTCATAATCCTTATTGATTTTTTTGGCCGGATTGCTACGCTCCCAGTGGGTCAGCCATTCTTTAAAGGCCGTTTCCCGAAGCTCGCGGCTGCGCTGTATGTTGTTGTGTATGGCGGTAAAGGCAACCGGTACCACCAGTTTGCCGGACTGCGAGTAAGCATCCCATTCTTGATCTGACTGATGGCGCGCGCCTGCTATTAATTTATGAAATTCCTTACGGGTGCTAGTGCGCGCCTTAAGACCGTCGATGGCCTTATTGAGGTAAAAGTTTTGATCAGCATGCACGTTCAAGTACCGCGAGGCGGCAATAAAATAGGCCAAATCACCCGATGGAGCGGATTCTGCGGCATAAGAAAAAAACGGTGTTACCAGCACAAACACAGCTACTGCCATACTCAAGATTTTTTTCATGCGATACCCTTCCTGCAATGATGGTTATAACGCGGACCGATAAAGACAAAATAGATCGCGGCTTTTTACTGAAACTACGTTAATAAATCAATCCTTCCCGTGGTGGTCAAGGGGCGGCGTGAGGGCGAGAGAGCTTGCTGTTATGCTATCTTCCTCGGCCTGTATGTTCCCGCCGCCCCCCGGGAGGGGTGCTTTTTGTTTGTGCGGGCTTCGTTGTGAGTTTGTTAATATCTCCTCGTAGCTATATCCTCTGAGCCACGCCAGGAGTAAGAGTCTTGTTTTAAAAAAGCAGCCGACCGCTTCGGCTGACGCCTCAGAACGGCAAAGTAATTTAATCAGGGTTCCCCGCTAACTTTTATATCACCCACGGTGCATTTGTTTGCGCCCAATGACACGTAAAAAGCGCTTTATATAAGACATTATAGCTCAATAATAGTTTTATCAAAGTGAACGCAATTGTTAACTCAGACCGAGCCGACTGCTGGTGCGGAACAACAACCGTTAGGCAGTCCATTTACGCTTTGGTTAACAGGCCTGCCGATTTGAAAACAGGCCCTAGCAGGCTGTTGAAAAACAGCCTGCGTGCGGCCTATGGATGGGCCGCCATTTTTCAAACACGTCTTATGTGTTTGAAAAATGAAGCAAAGCGAAAATCACATTTTTCGCTTTGCGGGTTGAAAAAAGCCATGGAAGGCTTTTTTCAACATCCTGCTAGTGCTCCGTGCTGGCGGAGCGGCCAGTAATGGCGCGCCTTGCGGCGGCGACGGGGCGGCCTCATCCAGCGTTACCATGTCGCCCTGCACCTCCACGCCCAAGCATCGCCATAGCTCGCCAAGATCCACATACACAGGCGCAGCCTTCATCTCCTCGTAAAGCTGGCTCAACACCGACGTGCTGTAGCCGCATCGCCTATTTTCAATGCGCGCGCCAACGGCCACGCCGCCTTGATATTGCCGCCGCTGCTCAGTATGGCCCGCAAGGCATCCTGCAAGCTGTATTTATTTTCGGTGCGGCGACGTATCTCAATGTCGGCGAGCAAGCGATGTAACAAGGAGGCGGAAATTTGCTATAGGGCTGTTGACATCGATTGGCGGAGGCTC
>DATECT010000065.1:0-5648 GCA_035286765.1 Gammaproteobacteria bacterium | reverse complement strand
CGCCAGGTGTACGCGAATCTGATGGGTGCGTCCCGTCTCCAGGCGTAGCTTAACATGACTATGGCCGCGAAAGCGCTCCACCACCCGATAGTGGGTAACCGCCGCCTTGCCGCGATCCGACTCGCTATGCAGCACCGCCATGCGCGTGCGCTCGTGCGGATGTCGGCCCAGCGGTTCATCAATCGTGCCCCCGGCGGTCATCACCCCCGCCACCACGGCATCGTATTCGCGGTGTACCTCGCGAGCCTGTAACTGCTCGACCAGGGATTTCTGCGCGGGCAGGGTGCGCGCCACCACCAGCAAGCCACTGGTGTCTTTGTCCAAGCGGTGCACGATCCCGGCGCGCGGCACCCCCGCCAGTTCGGGCGCATGGTGTAATAGCGCATTGAGCAAGGTGCCCTCGCTATTGCCCGCGCCGGGGTGTACCACCAGCCCCGCCGGTTTATTGATGACAATAAGCGCCTCATCTTCGTACACTATATTGAGCGCGATGGACTCCGGCTGCCAGGCCACCTCTTCCTGCGGTGTGGCCACAATCTTGATCTGCTCGCCACCCTGCACCTTATCGCGCGGGCGCCACAGCGCGGCATCCACAGTCACCTGCCCGGCGCGCACCCACTGTTGCAGGCGCGCCCGCGAGTAATCCGGGAACAGCTCGGCCAGCACCTGGTCCAAGCGTCTACCCGCCATCGCCTCGGGAACCTGGGAATTTAATTGCGTTGTCTTCGCCATGCCCGCTCTATACTGACTCCATACTTTAAGCTACGTATTCGATGTATACTTTAGCGAATAGCCACACGCCTTAGAACCTATTCGTACCCGGGAGCACCCTACCACAATGCGTTTACTCAAACTCACTGTTATTTTGGCTTTTTTGCTCGCCGCTACCGGCTGCTCGCTACTGCCCGAACAGATCGATACCACCAAAAACTGGTCCGCCGAGCGCCTTTACTCCGAGGCCAAGGATTCACTCAACTCAGGCGATTACACCAATGCCATTAAATATTTCGAGACCCTGGAGGCACGCTATCCCTTTGGCCGCTATGCCCAGCAGGCGCAACTGGAGATCATCTACGCCTACTACAAAGACCAGGAACCTGCCTCCGCCGTCGCGGCAGCCGACCGCTTTATCAAAATGCACCCGCGCCATCCGTATGTGGACTATGCCTATTACCTCAAAGGGCTGGCCAACTACAACCAGGGCAGGGGCATTGTAGAACGTTACCTGCCGCAAGACCCCTCGCAACGCGACCCTGGCGCGGCGCGCCAATCGTTCCAGGATTTCTCCGACCTCGTTAAGCGCTTCCCGGAAAGCAAATACGCCAAAGATGCCGCGCAGCGCATGGCCTTCCTGCGCAACAACCTCGCCCAATACGAGATCAACGTGGCCGCTTACTACATGAAGCGCGAGGCCTTCGTAGCCGCCGCCAACCGCGCCAAATACGTGGTGGAAAATTATCCGCGCACCCCGGCAGTGCCCGATGCCCTCGGCATCATGGCCAAGGCCTATAAAATCATGGGCCTGAATGACCTGTCCGCCGACGCCCTGCGTGTGCTTAAACTCAACCACCCCGATCACCCCGCCATCGCCGAGGTGGAGAATTTAACGCTTAAATAGATAGAGGCAGTGGCGACTAGCTAGTGACGAGTGGCGAGGAATAAGTGCTCGCGCAATGGTTTGCCCTAGCTACTAGCTACTAGCCACTCGCTACTAGTCACTAGCCACTGCCTTACAAGGAGCACACCATGTGGGACTTTTTTGAGATCGTGCGTTACCGCCATTCGGTGCGCAAATACCAAACCGACACCCCGGTGGAACATGAAAAACTCCACGGCATACTGGAAATGGCCTGCGCCGCCCCGTCGGCGGGCGACCTGCAAGCCTACCGCATCATCGTCGTCACCGATCAAAACCTGCGCGACGCCCTGCGCAAGGCCGCCGACGACCAAGCCTTCATCGCCGAGGCCCCGGTATGCCTGGTATTTTGCAGCGACCCGGAACGCTCGGCGAAAAAATTCAACGAACGCGGCAAAACCCTCTACGCCCTGCAAGACGCCACCATCGCCGCCACCTACGCCCAACTCGCCATCGTCGCCGCCGGCATGGCCTCCACCTGGGTCGGCTACTTCAACGAAGCCGAAGTCAGTAAAATTCTGAATTTGGAAAAAGACATCATCCCCATCGCCATGCTCAGCCTCGGCTATCCCGCCGAACTGCCCGAGCCGACGCCGCGGCGCAGGATGGATGAGGTGGTTAAGTATTTATAGAAGCTTCAGGCGCGCTTAGGCGCCTGTCTCATGTTAGGGATTCAACGGCTGGTGCCATGCGCACAATGCCACTTTTTGAATACACATCTACCGGCGTCGATTCAGGGTACGCTAAATGGCCCCTAACAAGCCCCAGCGCTGCGCTAATCGAGAAGTAGCGCACCAGCCACGAGTAATTTCATTCCTGGAGCAGCTCTAATACGACCATGTCAAAGGAATCATTGGTCAATCAGCGGGGGCGTGCGGTCTGGTTTTGGCTTGCTCTCGGCGCAGCGGCGCTGCTTGTAGCGTTTCTTCTTTACTCTATGGCCTTCAACAATTTCGTAGACGAGGTGATTGGCTGGACAAAAGGCATCATGAATTCCCATCCGCTCATGGGTGCTGTGGTTTTTTTCCTGTTCTCCGCCTTTTCCGCGATGTTCGCGTTCGCCTCGAGCGTGGTCCTCGTGCCCCCTGCAAATCTAGCCTGGGGGAAACTCGTTACTTTTCTCCTCCTCTGGGGAGGATGGATAGCAGGGGCGATCGCGGCATTCGGAATTGGAAGGCTCGCCTCTCCGTTGCTCGCCTATTTAGGCTATGAGAAAAAGCTGGAGAAGTATCGGCAGTTCGTTTCGAAACGAATGAAATTTTGGGCGGTGTTATTGTTTTGCCTGGCGATACCCTCGGAGATTCCTGCTTATCTTTTCGGCGGAGCGCATTATCCATTTCCGAAGTTCGTCAGTGCAATTGCCATTGCCGAATCGGTTTACGCATTAGGCGTAATCATCGCCGGGGAAAGTCTCGTGGCCGCTAAGCCCAAGCCTTTTCTGTTTCTCGCCGCAATCGGCATTTTGATAGTCGTCGCGGTGGTTGCGGGTTTTGTAATGCGCACGCTTAAAAAGCGCAAATCAGGCGGGGCGCCCTTACCCTAAAAACTGCGCTGTTGCTGTCTAAGGTCATTCGTAGGTGGACGCATTACGAGTAAAGGCAATTCCAATTAACTGTCCTTAATTGCTATTTAAATCGCATCTTCATCCTGCTCGCCGGTCCTGATTCTCAACACATGCTCAACAGAGGTGATGAAGATTTTGCCGTCGCCGATTTTGCCGGTGCGGGCGGCCTGGGTGATGGCCTCGATGGCGGTGTCGACTTGATCGTCTTTCAGCACGACTTCAATCTTGACCTTGGGGAGAAAATCGACCACGTACTCGGCACCGCGATAGAGTTCGGTGTGGCCTTTCTGGCGCCCAAAGCCCTTGACCTCGGTTACCGTCATGCCGGTGATGCCGATCTCGGACAAGGCCTCGCGCACGTCGTCTAATTTAAAAGGTTTGATGATCGCTTCAAGCTTTTTCATTGTGTTCCCCTTCACCCGTATCAAAAGATTTTTTGCCCGTCGATAGCCCCTTACCGCCCCACCCTCCGCCTGCAAAAGGGAGAGCATTTTCTGCCGTCTTGCACACCTTATATTATTTAAAGCCGCAGGTAATAGGATACCTGCGATCTCTGCCAAATGCGCGCCTGCTGATACGCACGCCGGGTGGCGCTTGGCGGCGCTTGTATTCGTTGCGGTCAACCATCGCCAGCACGCGCTTAACCTCTGCCTCGCCAAACCCGGCGGCCACGATATCCTCTAAACCCTTATCCTGCTCGATATAGAGGTGCAAGATCGGGTCCAGTACCTCGTAGGGCGGCAGGCTGTCCTGGTCTTTCTGATTCGGCGCGAGTTCCGCCGTCGGCGCACGTTCCAGGGTGCGTTGCGGTATCACCGGCGCCAGGTCGTTGCGATAGCGCGCCAAGCGGTAAACCAGCGTCTTCGGCACGTCCTTGAGCGGCGCGAACCCGCCCGCCATGTCGCCGTAAAGGGTCGCATAGCCCACCGCAAATTCGCTCTTATTGCCGGTGGTTAATACCATCTTACGCCGCTTGTTGGCAAATGCCATTAAGAACACGCCCCGGCAGCGCGCCTGGATATTTTCTTCCGTGCTATCGTGCGGTAACCCGGCAAACTCGTCCTTCAGGCTTTCCAGGAAGGCATTGAAGGCCGGCTCGATGGAGATAATAGTATAGTGGACTTGCAGGGCCTGGGCAGTGGCCTGGGCATCTTCCAGACTGATCGCAGAGGTGTAGCGCGACGGCAGCATGATCGCCTGCACGCGCGCCGGGCCCAAGGCATCCACGGCGAGCGCCAGAGTGAGAGCGGAATCGATGCCGCCGGACAGCCCGAGCACGATACCGCTGAAGCCATTTTTATCGACATAGTCGCGTATGCCCAGCACCAAGGCCCGGTAAATGTCTTCTTCTTCGGAACGGTACGGGGCCAGCGCGCCTGCCGGTGCGGCCACCAGCCCATGCGCGTCAACATCGACCGTGTATAAACCTTCCTCGAAGGCGGGCGCGCGCAGCACGGTGCGCCCTTGCGCATCGACCACCAGCGATTCGCCGTCGAACACCAGTTCGTCCTGGCCGCCGACCTGATTGACGTAAACGATGGCCATGCCGCCCTCGGCCACACGCTGACGGAGCAGCGCCTCGCGCTCCTCGCCCTTGCCGGTATGAAACGGCGAGGCATTTAAATTCAACATCAAGCGCGCCCCGGCGGCACGGGCCTGGCTGGCCGGGCCGGGCATCCAGATGTCTTCGCAAATCGTTAGCGCGACGGGAATGCCTTGAATATCAACGACACACGCTACGCTGCCGGGCGTAAAGTAGCGCTTCTCGTCGAACACGCTGTAATTCGGCAGGTGCTGCTTGTGATAACGCGCCACGATGCCGCCATTGCGCATGAGCGCGGCGGCGTTAAAGAGCGCGCCGCCTTCCCGGTGCGGGTAGCCGATCACCATGTCGATGCCGCTGACTTGGCGGGCCAGTTCTACTAGCCCGGCCTCGACCTGGGCTATGAAATCGGGGCGCAGCAGTAAATCTTCCGGCGGATAACCGGTGAGGGCCAGTTCAGGGAATACCACGACATGCGCGTGCAACTCATCGCGCGCGCGCTGCGCGGCAGCGGCGATTTTAACGACATTGCCCGACACGTCGCCGACAAGCAGGTTGAGTTGGGCGAGGGCTATGCGCAGCTTGGCACTCATTGAGTTTTGCGTCCGCGCTTAAATCCACCCGCTCCCCCCTTTGTTAAAGGGGGGCTGGGGGGGATTTCGGTTAGCCGTTCAGCCATGCACTGGCCAATATCCGCCGGTGAACGCGCGATGCTAACGCCCGCCGCCTGCAACGCGGTAATTTTATCCTGCGCCGTGCCCTGACCGCCGGTGATGATGGCCCCGGCGTGGCCCATGCGCTTACCGGCGGGCGCGGTCATACCTGCAATATACGCGACCACCGGCTTGCTGACATGCTGCTTGATGTAGTCCGCCGCCGCCTCTTCCGCCGCGCCGCCGATCTCG
>DATECT010000064.1:0-3659 GCA_035286765.1 Gammaproteobacteria bacterium | reverse complement strand
GGGCGACCAGACGCACCGCGGAGAGTGAATGGCCACCGTGCTCGAAGAAGTCATCATGGATACCGATCGTTTGTTGTGAGAGTATCTTTTCCCACAGATACGCCAGTTGGGACTCAAGGCTGTCGCGCGGTGCGGTATAGGTGCTTGAGGCAACCAATCTGATCCCCTCCGGCGCCGGCAGGGCGCGTTTATCAAACGCGCCCTTGGCAGTAAAAGCGGCAGTGCCCGTGTCGGCAGTCATCCATGCACCTTTCGCAGTGCTAGATAGCAAACAGTCAAATGAAAAATAACAGCCCGTATCGCATTCATCTCTGCAAGGTAGGGGCTACCTGGTGCGTGTTTCTATATAACTATTTGACTGGTACAGTAAATATATAGAAAAGCCCAGACACGGAATCCCCTATGTGTATTCGGGCAGCTCATTTTGAACAAGCGTGGCGCTCTTGGCCGGTGTAGTGTTCCGCATCGATAAGGCTGCCAGCGGCTTGCCGCCCCACAGCCAAAACATCACGGGGGTGAGCAAGGTGTCCAGCAGTGTGGAGCTGACTAATCCACCAAATATCACCACGGCGACCGGGTAGAGGATTTCCTTGCCGGGCTCCCCGCCGGCGAACATGAGCGGGATCAAGGCAAAGGCCGCCACTAATGCGGTCATCAAGACCGGCGTTAATCGCTCCAGGGAGCCGCGAATAATCATTTTCTTGCCGAAGGCTTCCCCCTCATTTTGCACTAGATGGATGTAGTGGCTGATCTTTAGAATACCGTTGCGCACGCTGATGCCCGCCAAGGTGATGAAGCCGACCATGCTGGCCACCGATAAGGTCATGCCGCTAATGGCAAGGGCGATGACGCTCCCGACCAGGGCCAGCGGGATATTGCCCATGATGATGAGCGATAGCACACCGGACTGATAGCGGCTGTATAGCACCAGGAAGATCAGCGCCAGGGATATCAGTGACAACACGGCGATGAGCCGGGAGGCCTGTTCCTGCGCCTGAAACTGCCCTTCCAAGGCGGTGGAATATCCCTCGGGCAGCGTTGCAGCGGCTATTTCGGCACGCATGGCGCGGATGATGCCTGCCATATCCCGCCCGTCGGTATTGCCCAGCAGCACGATACGGCGGCGGCCATTATCGCGGCTGATTTGATTCGGCCCATCGGCATCGCTGATATCGGCAATGAGACTCAGCGGAATACGGCCGCTGGGTGTCTCTACTAATACATTGGCCAACCCTTCGGCACTGCGGTCTTTATCCGCCAGCCGCAGCACGACCTCGAAGCGGCGATTCTGTTCGATCACCTGCGCTACCTCTTTACCGTTAAGCAGCGTCTCCAGTGCCGTGTTAATAGCGGCCGGTGTAACACCGTATTGTGTGGCCTTGGCATAATCGACGGTGACGCGGAGTTGCGGTATGCGTACTTGCTTTTCAATTTGCAGATCAACCAAGCCGGGTATACGACCCAAGCGCGTTTGCATATCGGCAGCCAAGGCACGCAGGGTGTCGAGATCATCGCCATAAATCTTCAAGGCGATCTGCGCGCGCACCCCTGACAGCAGGTGATCCAGGCGATGGGAGATAGGCTGCCCGATGTTGATGCTGGCCGGCAAGGCCGCCAGCCGGTTACGCATATCTTGCAATATTTCATCTTTACTGCGCTGCGAGCGCTTCATGTCAACATCCAACTCTGACGAATGCACGCCTTCCGCGTGCTCATCCAACTCGGCGCGCCCGGTGCGCCTGCCTACTTGCGTTACCTCCGGCACCTGCATGATGAGTTGCTCGGCCAGCGTGCCGATACGGTTGGACTCGGACAATGATGTTCCCGGGTTCAGTAGCAGGCTAATGGTAAGCGTGCCTTCGTTGAACGCGGGTAGAAAGGCGCGTGGGAAAAACGGCACGGCTGCGGCGGCAATGAGCACGGTTACCAGTGCAGCGGTTAACAGTAAGCGGCTGCGCCGAAATGACCATTCCAACAAACGCGCGTCCATGGCCTTGAGTCTGCGCATAACCCAGCTATCGCCCTTGTGCAGCAATTTCATCTTGGGTAAGAGGTAATAGCACAACACCGGCGTCAAGGTCACGGATACCACCAGGCTGGCCAAAATGGAGATGATGAAGGCAACCCCGAGCGGTGCAAATAAGCGGCCTTCAATGCCCGATAAGGCAAACAAGGGGACAAATACCAATGCAATGATTATGGTGGCATACACGATACCGGATAACACTTCCTTGGTGGCGGCACCGATTACCTGCACGGGCGGTTTCGGATCGGGGCTCGTGGCGTTTCCCTTCAGCCGGCGCAGGATATTTTCCATACCGACAATGGCATCATCGACCAGCGCGCCGATGGCAATGGCCATGCCGCCCAGGGTCATGGTATTGATGGAGAGGTTGAAATACTTAAAGACCAACACCGTAATAAGGATGGAGACCGGGATGGCAGTCAGGCTGATAAACGTGGTGCGGAAGTTGACTAAAAACAAGAATAGCACCAACGCCACCATAATCGCTCCATCGCGCAAGGCCTCCTCGACGTTACGGATGGAATTTTCCACAAAATCTGCCTGCTTGAATAATACGTCCTTAAGGGTAATCCCGGCAGGCAGGCTTTTATTTAACTCTGCCATCGCCGCCTCAACCTCGCGTGTGAGTTTAACGGTGTCCGCCCCCGGTTGCTTTTGGATGGACAGAATCACCGCCGGACTTCCTTTGAAGCTGGCGTCACCGCGTTTCGCCTTGGCGGAGAAATTTACATCGGCCACCTGTTTAAGCAGGATGGGATGATTAGTTTGGTAATCCACCACTAGATTTTGCAGATCTTCCAGGCGCGTGGTGCGCCCAATATTGCGCAACAGATATTCCTGCGCCCCCTGCTCTAAAAAACCGCCGCTGGAGTTGGTGGAAAAATCCTTGAGCGCTGTCTCGAGCTTATCTAAATCCACGCCAAGTTTCTGCATCATCACCACGTTGGGAGTGATTTGATATTGCTTGACCTCACCGCCGATAGGAATCACCTGCGACACACCGGCAATGGTCAATAAGCGTGGACGTACCAGCCAATCCGCCAGTTCCCTCACCTCCATGGGAGTGGCCTGCTCACTGCGCAGGGTAATCAGCATGATCTCGCCCATGATGGAACTGATCGGCCCCATCTGCGGCGTAACACCTTGCGGCAGTTGTTCTTGCAGCAAGCCAAGGCGCTCGGCAATTTGCTGACGATTGCGGTAGATATCCGTTTCCCAGCCAAACTCCACATACACGATGGACAGGCCGATGCCGGATACCGAACGCACGCGCGTGACCCCCGGCAAGCCATTCATCACGGTTTCAATGGGCAGCGTGACCAACTGCTCCACTTCCTCCGCCGCCATCCCGCTGCCTTCGGTCATGATGGTGACGGTGGGCTTGTTGAGATCGGGAAATACGTCCACCGGCAACTGGGCAAGACTTAACATCCCATACACCAGCAAGAGCAGGCAGGCTGTCAAGACAAAGAGGCGGTGCTTGAGACTAGTATTGATAATGGCATTAAACATTCTATCGCCCTTAACGTATCTGGCTAAACAAGGAAGCACCCTGCGCTACAACGCGCATATCCGGCTCTAACCCCGACAACACGGCCACCTTGCCGTTACCCAAGTGTTGTATGCGCACCTC
>DATECT010000063.1:0-4814 GCA_035286765.1 Gammaproteobacteria bacterium | reverse complement strand
TAGTATGGTTGGAGTCTGTTGGTCACAAGGGCAAACACTGCATTATACCCTAATGGAGTGGATGTTCACCGGGTAAGCGGATTTTGCCGGTAAGTTTGGCTATACATAGCGCCAGAAATCGTAGCGAGCGGCTTTGTCGCTCCCGGCATCCGGCCTCCCGCGACACTAGCATATCCCTGTGCGTCGCAGGTGGGGCGGCGGAGCGCAGGAACCGGAGTGTACATAGAAGTACATGAGGATTCCGAGCACCGTACGCACCCGCATCAAAGCCGCGCATAACCAACGACTTGGTTGGCGTAGTTTGCCAACCAAGTCGGATGGCTAGTCGTTGTATCAGTAGATTTATGGCGCTATGTATAGAGGCCGTTCTCGGGGCACCCCTGGGAGGGGTGCAACAGTGGTCGGACCAGCAATACCTAGCGCTGCGCGGAGTTGATCCTTTCGGCAAGCCCGGGGCATACTCTAAGCCCATCGACTTTAGGCAAGCCTGTCCTGGGTTAGACGAAGTCTCATGTCAACACACGCTTTGCCGAATGACTTACAATAGCAATGGGCGAAGGTATTGAATAAATGTGGCTCTTTATAAAGGGCGCCTAAAATGCATTCCAGTTGTTTCGGTAAGGGAGATAGGCTGATTCACTAGTTTGTTAGCTTATAAAAATAACATTAGCAGATCGTAACCCAGTGGTTGGCTACAGGCAAAAGGGTGAAATATGCAGTGGTTTAATAATCTCCGAATTATCACAAAGCTGACCACCGCATTTCTGGCGGTTCTCGTCTTATCGCTGTTTATAGGAATATACGCCCTCTTTCACCTGGACAGGGTGAATACCATGTCGCTGGAGATCGAGGGTAATTGGTTGCCCAGCGCGGTAATTACCTCGGAAATGAGCACTCATATCGCCCACATCCGGATTGCCGAGTTACAGCACATTCTCTCCGATAATCGGCCTGATATGGCGAAATACGAACTGGCAATGGTGGAGCACCTGGATAGTGTAATCGATCGCCAGCGCCGCTATGAACCCCTGATTTATTCACCCGAGGGGGGGCGGCTGTATCGAGATTTTACAAAGGCATGGAATGCCTACCGATTAGAGCACAATAAAATACTCGCCCTCTCCAGTGAGAATAAAACTGTGGAGGCCAGAAATATGCTGCGCGATGAGTCGGAGCAGCTATTTACGCAAGTGACCGATGCGCTCGACGAATTGGTGAAATTGAATGTGCGATCGGCGGTGACGGCGGCGCGCCACAGCACCGAGCTTTACGCCTTGGCAAGTATTTGGATTATCATCGCCCTGGCCGTTTCCATGCTGGCGGGGCTGGGTCTGGCATTTGCCATGGCCCATCATATTAGTGGGCGCATCAACCACCTTGATCAAGCCGCCAAGCGTGTCGCCGCCGGTGATCTGGACGTGCAAGTCGCCGCCGGCGCCAAGGATGAGTTGGGCAGTCTGGCGCGCAGCCTGAATAAGGCCGTGCAAAATACCCGCGGCATGGTCGAACGAATTTCTGAGACGGAATCATCGCTCAGGAAAAGTCAGCAGCAATTGGAATTGTTTTTTTCTCAATCCGTGGCTGGATTTTTCTTCATTTCCTTTGAGTTTCCGCTGCGCTGGAATGAGACCATTAATAAGAGCGAGGTATTAGAGGATGCCTTGATTTCTCAAAACATTATAAAAATAAACAGCGCCATGTTAAGCCTGTATGGCATCAGCCGTGAGCAATATACCCAGACAGGTAATATGGGGCTGTTGGTGCAGAGTTTTGCGCGGGATAAGGACTTGCTGGCGAGCTTATTCAATAGCGGCAGGCTGCATATAGAGAGCGAGGTATATAAGGCGAACGGTAATAAGATATGGGTTGAGAGTGATTATATTTGCCTGTACGACGAGGCGCGACACATCACCGGCTATTTCGGCATCCAGCGCGATGTCACCGAGAATCGCGCACAGGCCCTGGCGCTGCAGCATCAGGCCACGCATGACGCCCTGACGAATTTGCCGAATCGCATCCTGCTGTACGAGCGGTTTCATCAGGCGATGTTTGCCGCGCGTCAGGAGCAGGGCACGCTGGCGTTGCTGCTGATGGATTTGGACGGCTTCAAATTGATCAATGATACGGTTGGGCATCACATCGGAGATCGGGTATTGCAGGAAGTTGCCGCGCGCGTGCAGGATGTATTGCGTGAATCCGATACGGTGGCGCGTTTGGGCGGCGATGAATTCGTGGTGTTGCTGCCCACCATGGGGCGCGAGGGGGCGGTGCGTACTGCTGCCAAGATCAAGGAAGCGCTGGGGCGGGAGTACAACATTGAAGAGCTTGCCCTTGGTATCAGTGCGAGCATCGGTATCGCCTTGTGGCCGGAGCACGGCAGCGATATAAAGACGCTGTTACGGCTGGCCGACCAGGCGATGTATATCGCCAAACAAAAAGGCGCGAATTTCGCGCTCTATGACGAGGGCTTGGCGGGGGAAGATATGGCGCTATAGGCTTGTTCAGGCCTCGGACGGGCCGTGTTGGGCCTGCCGGTAGAGTTTGAGGTATTGGCGCGCGCTGTGTTGCCAGCTGAAGTCCTGGCCCATGCCTTGTTTCATTAAGGCGCGCCATTTACGCGGTTGGGCATACCAGTTTAGGGCGCGTTGCAGCTCATCCAACAGGGCAAGCGCGCTGGCCTCGTTGAACAGGAAGCCGGTCGCGCTGGCCGCGGCCAGGGTCTCGGCGCTGCTGTTGACGACACTATCGGCCAGGCCGCCGGTGCGGCGTACTACCGGCACGGTGCCGTAACGCAGGCTGTAAATTTGATTGAGGCCGCACGGCTCAAAGCGCGACGGCATGGCAAATATATCGGCGCCGGCCTCAATGCAATGGGCCAACTCTTCGTTGTAACCGATGTGCACGCCGATGCGTTCCGGGTAGCGCTGCGCCCATTTGAGCAGGGCCTGCTCGAAGCGCGGTTCGCCGCTGCCGAGCACGGCGAGCTGTAGCGGCTGTTGCAGCAGTGCGGGGATGATGTCCAGCAGCAGGTCAATCCCCTTTTGATCGACCAGGCGCCCGACATGGCCGAGCAGCGGCACATCCTTGATCTGCGGCAGATTGAAACGCCGCTGCAAATCGGCCTTGTTGGCGGCCTTCAGATTGAGCGTGCGCACATTGTAGTTTTTGGCGATAAAGGGATCGTGGCGCGGGTCCCAGGATTGATAATCGGCGCCGTTGAGGATGCCGACCAGGCGTTGCGCGCGGTGCTGCAGCAGTCCCTCCAGGCCGCAGCCGAAGGCGGGAGTGCGTATCTCCTGGGCATAGGTGGGGCTGACCGTGGTGAGCCAATCGGCAAACACCAGGCCGCCCTTGATAAAGGAACATTGACCGTAGAACTCCAGGGCCTGCGGCGACCACCAAGCCTGCGGCAGCGCCAGTGATTGGAACACCTCCCAGGAAAACAGGCCTTGGTAGGCCAGATTATGGATAGTAAAGATAGTGGCGGGCCGGGGACTGGCACCGGCCAGCAGGGCGGGGATGAGCCCGGTTTGCCAATCATTACAGTGGATGATATCGGGTTGCCAGCCCAGTCCGGCCTGATCCAAGGCCACGGCGGCGGCGGCGCGGGCAAATAGCGCGAAGCGCGCGGCGTTGTCGGGCCAGTCTTGCCCGTTGGGGCCGTAGGGGCCGCCGGGGCGGTCAAAGTAGTGCGGGGCAGCGACCAGGTACAGCCTGATCTTGGTGCCGGGCAGCCAGCCCTCCAGTAGCGTTACCGGGTCAGTTGCGCCGCTGACCGATAAAGTGGCCACGGTCTGCAAATCACCGGCGTGCTGCACTGCCTCGCGGTAGGCAGGCATGATCAGCCGAATGTCTTGGCGCAACCCTTTTAGGGCTACCGGCAGGCTCCCGGCCACATCGCCGAGTCCCCCGGTTTTAATCAATGGGTGTATTTCACTGGCGGCAAATAGAATCTTATGCATTCTTAACTGTCCTGAATTAAGAGATTTAAGCTTGTTTATAAAGGCAGGCGCGCGTTAAAGCTATAGTTTTAACATGAAGTTACCGCTATAGCAGAGTGTGGCATGATTATGGCCCGGCCTCTAAGTTCCAACGAGGCAGTCTTAGCGAATCCGCTGCAGGAGGCAAGCAATAATGAAAATCGGTTTACTGGGGTTAGGCAAAATGGGCGCCAATATGGCGCGGCGCTTGGCCCGGGGCGGCATTGAGGTGGTCGGGTTCAACCGCTCGCAGGATATCGTCAGGCAGCTCGTCGGCGAGCGTGTGATCAGCCCGGCCAAGTCCTTGCCGGAGGTGGTGGAAAAACTTGTCCAGCCCCGTGTGATCTGGTCCATGTTGCCCTGCGGCGCCCCTACCGAACAGGCTATTCAGGAGTTGATCCCGTTGCTTGCCAAGGGTGATCTCATCGTGGATGGCGGTAATTCCAATTATCACGATAGCGAGCGGCGCGGCCAACTGCTGGCCCAGCATGGCATCGGCTTCATCGATGCCGGCACCTCGGGCGGCATCTGGGGGTTGGACAACGGCTACTGTTTAATGGTGGGCGGCACTGCCGAGGCCGTCGCCCTGCTCACGCCGGTGCTCGAGGTGCTCGCCCCCGCTGCCGACCGCGGCTGGGCACACGTCGGGCCGGTAGGGGCCGGGCATTTTACCAAGATGATCCACAACGGCATCGAGTACGGCATGATGCAGGCGTATGCTGAGGGTCTGAGCCTGCTCCAGGGTAAACAGGCGTTTGCGCTCGATCTGGCGCAGATTACCGAATTGTGGCGGCATAGCTCGGTAGTCAGGAGCTGGCTGCTGGATTTGACCGC
>DATECT010000062.1:0-5022 GCA_035286765.1 Gammaproteobacteria bacterium | reverse complement strand
CGGGATAAGCAGACCCCCGCACCCAAGCCAGGTGAGGAAGGCGACCCGCACATCGATGAATACGCCTAACGAATATCGGGTCTGTAGTACTGCTTTGCAATCGCCGCTATACATGCCCACGGGTCACGCCGCGGGCCGCTTGTACCATGCTCATTAATCCATTGGACTCATAATGGAAGTGCTGACAAAAACCTTACATACCATTATGCCATTTGCCCAGTTGGGCCTGACCATGTTGCTCATTATCTGGGCAACCGGGTTGACGTTATTATTAAAGAGGCAGACCAGGCAACAGGGTGCCGTGGCGGCTAATTTACAAAAAGAACTGGCGGCGCAAGCCGAGGCCGTGGCAACGCTTAATAACCGCTTCGTTGAAATGCAGCAGCATATGCACCTGGTCAGTGAGCGCCAGGATCAACTGGAACTGCGCGAGGTCATTTCGCGCACCTATGAACCGGCCATTAAGCTGGCGCACAAAGGCGCGGATATTGAGGAGTTAGTGTCGTCCTGCGGCTTGGCGCGCGGCGAGGCCGAGTTGATTATGATGATGTATAAAGAAAAGCGGCAGAGCGGCAAATAGTTTTGGATTCAGTTAAGTCTGCACGAGCCCTGCATCGGGGCTATATCAATATGGAACCGTGCGCTATCCAGCTCCAATGCCGGTTTTCCCAGATAATAGCCCTGTGCGTAATCAACACCGTAGTGTTTGAGCAGCGATAGGGTTTCGGCATTTTCCACAAATTCCGCGACGGTCTTTTTGCCCAGCGTGCGGGCAATCTCAATCATGGATTTCACCAACACCTGATCGACGGGATCATGCAATAGATGCACGATGAAGGTGCCGTCGATTTTTAGATAATCCACCGGCAGATGTTTGAGATAACTGTAGGAATTAAAACCGGCGCCGAAGTCGTCGAGTGCGAATAAGCAGCCCAGGGCGCGCAGTTCATCGACCATCTTGCGGGTCTGCACGAAGCTGGCGATAGCGGCGGTCTCGGTGATTTCAAAGGTGATGCGGCGCGCGTCCACGCCGGTGGCGCGCAGCCTGTCGCGCACAAAGGCCGCCAACGACGGGTCTTGCAGCACATGGGTGGAGAGATTCACGTTGACGGAAAGATGCGCGTGATGCGCGGGCAATTCGCTCAGCCAATCGATGGCACGGCCCACTACCCAGAAGTCGATTTCGTGGATCAGGCCCATGCGTTCCGCCACCGGGATGAACTTGCCCGGCTCCACCAACTGGTTATTATCGTCGAGCATGCGGATCAGCGCCTCGCAGTGGGTGACCTTGCCTGCCGCGATGTTTAATACCGGCTGGAACACCAGGCGGAAGCGGTTGTTAACCAAGGCATCGTGGATAAGCGGCACCCAATGCACGTCGCTCTGTATGGTGTTCACCGCATTGTCGCTCGGCCTGAATAGCTGCACCCGGTTGCGCCCCTTGGCCTTGGCGGCATAACAGGCCTGGTCGGCCTGCGCCAGGATTTCGCTGGCCGTAAAAGATTCGTGGGGCATGATCATGGCCACCCCGATGCTGACCCCAAGCCGGTAGGTTTGATTAGGGGTGACGAAGTGAAATGTCTCCATGGCCAGCCTAAGTTCCTCGCCGATTTGCAGCGCCTCTTGTTCGCCGATATTTTCAATCAGCAGGGCAAAATCGTCGGCACTGATGCGCGCGAGCAGGCCGAGATGATAGGGGTCCAGCAAGGCCTTGGTTTGATCCGCGGCGTGGTCGGCGCAGGTCATATCTGTCAGGTCGGATAAGCATGCGCAGCGCTGTGTGCAAATAACCGCAATCTGGCCCTTGAGGTGGTTCGCCACGTTGATGAGCAGCCGGTCGCCGGTGCTATGGCCTTGCGTGTCATTGATCATTTTGAACTGGTCCAGGTCAAGATAAAACAGGGCGCTTGGGCGATTATGAAATTGAGCCCCTAATACGGCCAGTTCCAACAGTTGTTCCAGACGCCTGCGATTGTAAAGACCGGTCAGGTCGTCGTGCGCTACCAGATACTGCAAGCGTGCCTCCGTGGCAGTATGGTTTATCAGTTTATGTTGTAATTGCCGCTCGCGGTCGTTGTGCAGATCACGCTCAACTTTGATCAAGAGGGCGCCGGCGACGCGCGGTAACAAGCGTGCCTCAGCAAGCGGCCCGGAGATAATATCAGTCGCGCCTGTTAGCTGGCTGGTGCGGATAAATTGATCCAGATCCATCTCCCCTTCTGTAATGACCACAACCGGCAGGGTGCGCCATGCGGCGTTGGTTTGCAGATGCTGACACAGGGCATGACATTCGCTTTCATTTTCGGAAATAGTGAGGAGTACCAGATCAATTTGCCGGCAGGTATTCAGGGTTTTGGCCAGGTAGCCGGGCACATCGTGCATCTGTAACAGTGCGGTAATGTTTTGAAACCCGCCATGCCTGAGCAGCCGCATGAGCGTTACGCCATGAGCCTGCTGGGGATGCACGATCAGAATATTTTTCTGATAGAGTTTCTTGATAGAGGCCTCAGCCGTAGTATTATTCAAAGCAAAACTCTCCACCCGTGAGGCCAAATAAGGGTTGCACGGGCTGCCCGGTATATCTGCCCACTGCACACTGAATTGGTCGGCACGGTTTGCTTTTAAACCGCCCAAAATAGGGATCCTGCTGTGTGTTCAAATGTATAAAAAAGGTATCGGCAGTTCATACGGGTTCTTTAGCCTCGCCGCAGGCCTTGCCGCTCATCATATAGGCGAAGCTAAGCACCTCGGCTACGGCCACATAAAGGCTGCGCGGTATCTCGTCTCCCAACTCCAACCGCGACAACAGGGCTAGTAAGTCCGGGTCTTCATGGAGCGGGATACGATGCTGCTTGGCCAATTCAATAATGGTTTCCGCCACCAGACCCTTACCCTTGGCGCTGACCCGCGGCGCGTCTTTGCCGTTGTAATGCAGGGCGACTGCGCTGGCCAATGGGCTGCCGAGTGGGCGTGGCGACTTGCTCATGCGCGGATATTCATCAATTGCACGGGGTTTGTGCCTGCTTGGGAAGGCGGGTTCCCCGGCAGGCATTCGGCGCGCTCAACGCTGAGCCCGGCCTGCTCAAGGCCGCTGTGTAACTGCACCATATGCCGGTTCAATAGCGCAACGGTAGGTTCCTGCTCCGCCCAGAACACGCTGGTAACGCGTTCCCCGTATAGCGTAATGACACTGCTTATGGGGCCGAGTCCGGGCAGGTTAAAGTTTAGCCTTACGGAGCAGGGCGGTGGCTCATCGCCGGTGGATTTGGCCGATTCCTTACCCGGATCAATGGCCAGATGAAAGACATCGGTACGTTGTCCTTGGCGCACCGGCAGGTCCACCATGAGGGGCGTGGTGTTTTCAGCCGCTAAAGACGACAGCTGATGAAATTGGATACGTGCCAAACCGCCTTCAACCTGGCGTAATAGCTCACCGGGGTTCTGAATGGTTTTTCCAGACAGGGCGCTGTCCTGCCCATCGTCGAGACTGGCCAATACTGCCGGCCTGGGCGTTGCCTCAGCCGCGGATGGTTTAACTGGCAAGTTTGCCGGGACTAAAGAGTCGCCGGGGCCGGGGGTATTTTTTGCGGTAACAACGCCCTCGCTGCTGAGCGGTTTGCCCGGCGCGGTTTCGTTCAGCAAGGCCTCGCGCAAACGCAATAGGCCTGCCTTAAAATCGCCCGCCAACTCACCGACATCGCTATTCCGGGCCAATTTGCCTTCCAATAATACGCCCGAATTTTTCAGCGCCTGCAAGACACCCTGGGCGTTGGCCACGGCGCTGCTGGTGCTGAGGTTATTAATGATCTGCCGGATTAATTCCCGGCTCTGTGGGGTGAGCGCAGGCGTAGTGTTGTGAGCGGCGTGCGCGAGTTGATCAAGGCTGGTTAACAGCGGGGCGAGTGGTGTTTGCTTGGGCAGGGCAACACGCAGCGCCTGTAGCATGACAGTATCCGGCTGAGCGGCAGGGGGCTGTTGCGCCGTTACGATGCGTAACACCGGTTGCTCGCCCAGGCTCAGCACCTGCAACCTAAGTGATTGTCCCAGGTCTACCGCTAGAGGCGTAGACGTACTGAGCACTATGTTACCGATACGCAGTGTCGTTTGCCCACTGATGGGCGTGAGCACGGTAGCATTTAAAATTTGCCCTATTTGCCAATTACGCGAGTCCGCCGGGGCCACGCTGGTGCTAATGGCCGGTGCGATTGGGATAGCATAGTTAATGGGCATAAATGTCCGTTAATGGCCAAATAATGAGACTGTTCCCTACCTTGCAGCCTATGCAAGGCGCAATTCTTGCTTATCTAATACTTAATCGGCCTCGCTTTAGAAATCTTTAGGGGTTTTCAGGCTTATTTGTTAAGGGGGCCATGCTTATAGCAGCAAACCGCTGTTCCCGCTGAGCGGGTAGGCGTACAAGGTTGCCGGTACGGAGGGGGGATGCAGCAGAAACAGCTATGGTATATGCGCCGGGGCACGGAGGATATCCGCGGCCCGTTTCCTGCCGGTTTGGTCAGCCGTTATATTCTATTGGGCCGGATCAGGCAAACCGATGAGCTGAGTGTCGATAAACAGCAGTGGCGCCTGGTCAGTGACCTGCCTGAGTTGGTCCCAGCCGTAATGACACCCGTCAGCGATGAGGAGCTGGAGGCGGATAGATTGCAGCGCCTGATGTTGGCCAAGCGCTGGGAGGATGAGCGCCTGGCGGGAGATCGCAGGGCAGGCAAGCCGCCCCTCTCGCCAAGCGGCACACCGCTATACAACCGCCGCAGCGGCGACCGCCGCCAACCCGAAGACGCGGAACTGCTGCGTCATCGCATTTTCAAAACCAAGGCCCGCAAGGCCATCAGACCACCTCGCCAGGGCTATCTCCCGCAAATACTCCTGGCCGTGGTCATCCTGGCGGCGGCAGGGGCGATGACCGTTTTCTATCCGAGCCGGGCTATTAATTCCGCCTCAGACTGCAATGCCGCCCCGCGCCCGGGGGTTAATTGGAATAATTGCCCGCTGGAGGGTGTCGTA
>DATECT010000061.1:0-2430 GCA_035286765.1 Gammaproteobacteria bacterium | reverse complement strand
TTCGAAGAGTCTTCCACGATGACCAGGCGCAGGATGCTGTCTTTTTTCATCTCGCTGCCTTTGCCGCGGGTGCGCTGACCCTAAGTGCGGGCACGAGCCGGTGATGGCTAATGATGGAGCGGACGCAAGCATATTCATTCTGTAACAGTATACGACACGGGTAGTTTGGAATCCGCGCCGGCCTGTTCTCGCACCAAGCGCGGGACCAGATAGCCGGGCAACGTAGCACGCAGTTGCTCCATTAATGCACAGGCCTCGGCTACAGGCACCTCAAAATGGGCGGCGCCTTGCACCTTGTCCAACAGGTGCAGGTAATAGGGCAGCACACCCGCATCGAATAGAGCCTCGCTGAGGGCCGCCAGGGCGGTGCTCGAATCGTTCACGCCCCGTAATAGCACCGATTGATTCAGCAGTACCACGCCGCGCGCCGTTAATTGTCCGAGTGCATAGCGCACGGCATGGTCTAATTCATTGGCATGGTTGGCGTGGATAACCAGAGTGGGTTTGAGCCGCGTACCGGTCAGCCAGTGGAGCAGTTCATCGGTAATGCGCTCCGGTAACACAATCGGGAGGCGCGTATGGATACGCAGATATTTCAGGTGCGGGATGGCGGCCAGTCTTTCCACCAGGCTCGCCAGACGCGCATCACTCAGGCTGAGTGGGTCGCCTCCACTTAAGATGACCTCCTTAATGCTGGGATCGGCACGGATATAGTCTAAACTGTGTCCCCATTGTTCGAGCGCCGGATTGGCCTCGGCGTAGGGAAAGTGGCGCCGGAAACAGTAGCGACAATGGATGGCGCATGCGCCGGTGGTAACCAGCAATACCCGGCCATGATATTTATGCAGCAGCCCGGGCGCGGCCATGGCGGCAAGGTCGCCGACGGCATCCAGGCTAAAGCCGGGCACGGCGAGGGATTCCTGTGCCAAGGGCAGGACCTGGCGCAGCAAGGGGTCATGCGGGTCGCCTTTTTGCATGCGTGCTACATAACCGCGCGGCACCCGCAGCGGGAATACCTGCGCCGAGGTCAACGCGGAACCTAGTAACGAGGGCGGCAAATCGAGGGCCTGCAGGAGCTTTGTCGGGTCACTAATGGCCTGCGCCAGCTCATTTTGCCACGTGGTAGTCTGCCAAGATGCGGGGGTTCGGGGTATCATACGGCAACTTTGCGGCCTCTGATAAACGATGCGTTTGGTTTGATACTGTGTTGCAGCTTAGCCGGGCTTAATTAAGGGACTGCGTCTCGTTTTGTACCCATGGGGGTAAAAACCAAACTGCTTGTTTCGATGAGGCCTCTTTTCGATTTCATAACGGGATTATAATCCTAAAACGAGGGCAAGATGGCTACATTTAGCACCAACGATTTCCGCGGCGGGCTCAAGGTTATGATGGATGGCGACCCCTGCGCCATCGTCGAAAACGAGTTTGTGAAGCCAGGCAAGGGCCAGGCCTTTAACCGCGTCAAGATCCGTAACCTGAAGACGGGGCGGGTAATCGAGCGTACCTTCAAGTCGGGCGACACCCTGGAAGGCGCCGACGTGATCGATACGGAGATGCAGTATTTATACAGCGACGGCGAATTTTGGCACTTCATGGTCCCGGATACCTTTGAGCAACACGCCGCCGATAGTACCGCGGTCAGCGAGGCAAAAAAATGGCTCAAGGAGCAGGATAAGTGCACGGTAACGCTCTGGAACGGCACGCCGCTGAGCATCACCCCGCCGAATTTCGTGATATTGCGGGTGACCGAGACCGACCCGGGCCTGCGCGGCGACACCTCGGGCGGCGGCGGCAAACCGGCTACCCTGGAAACCGGCGCGGTGGTCAGGGTGCCGTTGTTTATTGAGATAGGGGATTTGCTGAAGGTGGATACGCGCACTGGCGAGTACGTGTCGCGGGCCAAAGAGTAGATGGTAGCAGATAGTAGGGTGGGCTGAGCCGCGAAGCGGCGAAGGCTACGCCAGGAAGGCGTGGCGGGGGCTGATTAACCCAATTGAAGTCGCGCCATGGACGGCATCGCAAATAACGTGGGCACCAACAACGTGCCTACCCACTTGTATCTTGTATCTTGTATCTGTGCCAACCAAACATACGCCCACTGATGACTGGCGCCCCAGTGCAACCCTGGCAACCCTGCGCGCCCGGGCCCAAATATTGGCCATGCTGCGCGCCTTCTTTGCCGAGCGTGGTGTCTTAGAGGTGGAAACGCCGCTCCTGGCGACCGCCCCTACGACTGCGCCCCACCTGGACAGTTTCGTGACGCGCTATGCGGGGCCGCAGGGGCGGCCGCTTTACCTGCAAACCTCCCCCGAATTCGCCATGAAACGGCTGCTAGCCGCCGGCAGCGGGCCTATTTATCAGATCGGCAAGGCCTTCCGTAATGGCGAGGTTGGGGGCAGGCATAATCCCGAATTTACTATGCTGGAGTGG
>DATECT010000060.1:0-2634 GCA_035286765.1 Gammaproteobacteria bacterium | reverse complement strand
GAGTATCATGTAGTGCCAAATCCAACATCGCCGTTACCGCATAACGGCCCTTCGTGGTCAGTCTCATCGCCGTATCCTTCCGCAGTCACTTGTCACTCTAGGTAACTTAAGGGCACTTCTAAAAATAGTGGATTTTGGCTTTAGGCCAGGCGGAATGCTGCGAGAAAGCGGAATGTACACGTTAGTACATGACCATTCGGCAGGATAGCCGAATGGCACCGCCGTAAGGCGGCCCGTAGGGTGAGGTACACGGATGTACCTCATGAGCATTTCGAGCAGCATTCCAACACCGCATAAAGACAAAAGACGCATTTTTAGAGGTGCCCTTAACCCTTACGCGCATACTGAACCGTAGCGGACTCCCCCTGCTTATCGGACTCCTCCCCCGTTTCAACACCCGCTTCAGGCTCGCCCGCATTAATATCGCCGGTGTCCAATTCCGGCAGTTTAATATCGGTAATCTGCGCGCCTAAATCTTTCAGCGCGGCGCACATCATCTCCATCTTGGCATCCATTACGTGGATGTGATCAAGCAAGCTGTTAATAGCATTGGCGACGGGATCAGGCATATCTTGCGTAGTGCCATAGGCATCGAAACCGATCTTGTGGGCGATGGCACGCCGCGTTTGCTCCTTACCCAGCTTTTTCCCGCTGACCACATGGCCGGGGATACCCACCACCGTAGCGCCCGCGGGGACATCTTTTACGACCACTGCGTTGGAGCCGATACGCCCGCCGTCATTAACCATGATAGGACCTAATATGGTGGCGCCCGCGCCTATCACCACGTTATTGCCCAGGGTGGGGTGGCGCTTGCCTTTCTGCCAGCTGGTGCCGCCCAGGGTAACGCCGTGATACAGCGTGCAGTCGTCACCGATCTCGGCCGTTTCGCCGACCACCACGCCCATGCCATGATCGATAAACAGGCGTCTGCCGATCTTGGCGCCGGGGTGAATCTCCACGCCGGTCAGCCAGCGTGACAGGCTGGACAGAAAGCGCGCCAGCCATTTCCAATTGGCGCCCCATAACCGGTGGGTCAGGCGATGGAACAGCACGGCGTGCAGGCCGGGATAGGTCGTGATCACTTCAAAAGCGGTGCGCGCCGCCGGATCGCGCTCAAAAACACAACGTATATCTTCCCGCAGCCGCTCAAACATGCCATCTATACCTGAGTAATTTTGTCAACAATATACCATGCGGCTTTATAGCGCAAGCTTCAACTCATTATAAAGTCTACGATTAAAACCCTTTAAGGTGATTGGGTAGGTCACGGTCTTCAACGTGCATAAGGTCTTTGGTTACACTTTCAACGACCAGGCCCGCGGTTTGCGTATCCAAGGCCCCGCGTAACAGGCCCAAAAACCCCGGCTCCGCGACCAGGACAAGCTGCTGATAAGCATGACTGGTACGGCCCTTATTCAACAGCTCGGCTAGATGGTGCGCAAATTGTCCTGCTAGTGTCTTAGTTGGCTCCTGGTGCGGACTGGTGGCGTGACGGCCCATCCCGACGCTATCGAAGCTGCGGGCGCGCACGTCGGTGTCGCTATCTATATCCTGGTTTTTCAGCCGCCCTTCGGGATGGGGGATCTCCTGCAAGCGCTGCAAACCCTTGGCCTTTCCCCTACTCTCAAAAAGTTTTGCACTACTACGATCTGCTACCAAAATCCATGTCGTGTTCATCACTGGCTCCTTTCGTTGTACCTATTTCGCCTATCTTACTTGGTTGCACTTTTACTTTAGTTTGTTGGGAAACGACCCGCTGGGCGGCTGTTAAAATCCCCCGCAGGATGTTCAGTTCGATTTTATCCAAATGCGCTCGATTAAACAGACGGCGCAGGCGGCGCATCAGTTGGCGCGGGTTGGCCGGGTCGAGAAATTCAATGTCCGTTAAGGCCTGCTGCATATGTGTATACAGTAACTCCAACTCATCCGCCGTAGCCAGTTCGCTGGGCAAGGTCACCGGTGCAGGCTGTTGCGTCAGGCTGGCGAGCAATATCTCATAGGCCAGCACCTGCACAGCCGCGCCAATATTGAGCGAACTGAATTCGGGATTGCTGGGGATATGCACTAAATAATTACAGCGCTCCAGCTCTTCGTTGGTCAGCCCGGAATGCTCACGGCCGATCACCAGCGCCACCGGCGCTTTAGCACTCTCCTCCACAACCAGGGCGGCACACTCGCGCGGGCTCAGTTGCGGCCAAGGAATAGTGCGCAGGCGCGCGCTGGCACCGAAGATCATACTACAGCCTAGCAGGGCATCTTCCAAGGTCTCACACACGCGAGCCTGGGCCAGGATGTCGTCGGCGCCCGAGGCACGGGCCGTGGCCTCGCTGCTGGGAAAGACCTTGGGATCGACCAGGTAAAGGCTCTGCAGACACATATTTTTCATGGCCCGCGCCACCGCGCCGATATTGCCGGGGTGGCTGGTATTGACCAGAACGATGCGGATATGGCTAAACACAGTGGCTAGTAGCGAGTAACTAGTGGCGAGGATGGATAAGATAGGTTAGCATAAACGCTTATGTGAACGGCTATATAGCTTACTTCTTTAACACATGAGCTAGTAACTCGCTACTAGCTACTAGCCACTCGCCACGGTCTTTAACAATGCATCCCATGCTCAATATCGCGGTG
>DATECT010000059.1:0-5772 GCA_035286765.1 Gammaproteobacteria bacterium | reverse complement strand
GGCGATACAACGGACGATGGTAAAAAGAAGGGAAAGAAAGGTAAGAAGACCAAGGAGGGCAAGAATAGCAAAAATAGCAAAAAAGAAGAGGTCAAACCCGCCATTTATCTGGCATTGGATCCGCCTTTTGTAGTGAATTTCCAAGATCAAACCCATGCGCGTTTTTTACAAGTCACCATTGAGGTGATGGCGCGTGATCAACTCGTCATTGATGCGGTAAAGATCCATATGCCGCTCATTCGCAACAACTTGCTCTTGCTGCTCAGCAGCCAAACCTATGAAACCGTTACCACGCGTGAAGGCAAGGAAAAGATCCGCGCCACTAGCTTGGAGGAGATTCAAAAGGTAATGAAAGAGGAAACAGGCGATCCCGGCGTCGAGGGCGTTTATTTTACCAGTTTCGTGATGCAATAATCTTATGGCCAACAGCAATCTCGATTTACTTTCCCAAGATGAAATTGATGCGCTGCTAAACGGCGTTTCAAGCGGCGATGTTAATACTAAGGAAGAAGAGCTCGCTCCGCCCGGCACGGCGCAGCACTACGATTTCAACAGTCAAGATCGCATTGTACGCGGGCGCATGCCCACCCTGGAAATGGTGAATGAGCGATTTGCCCGCTATTTCCGCATCAGTTTATTTAATTTGTTGCGGCGCTCCGCGGAAATCGCGGTCGGCGGCGTGCAGATGCTCAAGTTCGCGGAATATGTGCATAGCCTATTTGTGCCCACTAGCCTGAATCTGACGCGAGTAAAACCGCTGCGCGGTACGGCCTTGTTTATTCTCGATCCCAAGCTGGTCTTTATTGTCGTCGATAATTTTTTCGGCGGCGACGGACGCTACCGCGCCAAGATCGAAGGACGGGAATTTACCCCTACCGAACTGCGCGTTATTCAAATGATGCTGCACCAAGCCTATAAGGATATGAAAGAGGCCTGGGGTCCCGTTATGTCGCTGGATTTTGAATATCTCAATTCTGAAGTGAATCCGCAATTCGCCAATATTGTCAGTCCTACCGAAGTGGTGGTGGTTACCACCTTCCACATCGAATTGGATGGCGGCGGCGGTGACCTGCACGTGACCATGCCTTATTCCATGCTCGAGCCGATACGCGAATTGCTCGATGCCGGCGTTCAGAGCGACCGTGTGGAGACTGATGAAAGATGGCTGCACGCGCTGCGGGAAGAGATGAAGGAAGCGATGATTGAAATTAACAGCACACTGGCCGAAACACAGATCAGCCTGCGTGATTTGTTGAAACTCAAAGAAGGCGACGTTATTCCTGTGGAGCTCCCCGGAGTAGTAGTGGCGAAGGCGGATGACATTCCGGTGTTCCGCGGGTACTTCGGCACCTCGCAGGGCAGCAATGCAATCAAAATCATAGAACCGGTAAAGCGCCCGCCGAATTTACGTTAGGGCGTTGTAGTAATGGGAGAAGTCCATGAGTGATACAGACAGCCAAACCGCCTCAGCTGCAACAGATGATTGGGCCGCCGCCATGGCCGAGCAGGCCCAGACGGAGTCGGCAGAGGCTGCCCCAGCTCCGGCAGAGGCAGCCGCACCCGCCGGCGGGCAGGAATATGCTCGTGCCGAATTCCCCGACCTGCACGCCGATAACAACCTGCCCATTACCGGCGATGTGAATATGGATGTGATCCTGGATATACCCGTCACCATCTCCATGGAGATCGGCCATACCAAGATAAGCATTCGCAATTTATTGCAATTAAATCAGGGCTCGGTGGTGGAGTTGGATCGCCTGGCCGGTGAACCGATGGATGTGATGGTCAACAATTGTTTAATCGCGCACGGCGAAGTGGTCGTGGTAAACGAGAAATTCGGCATACGGCTTACCGATGTGGTAAGCGCCGCGGAACGCGTCAAAAAATTACGTTGATGCAGGACGCGCTAGCCTGCGTAAACGCATTCTACGATCTTATCAACATACAGCGTCCCGAGCCTGCAAGTGATACGGGTAATTAGGATTTATAAGGCTGGTTTAAAGCATGATGCCTATAAACAGAAAAAAAATTCATACCTCGACCTTGCTGCACGCAGGCTGGTGCATTCTATTATTCCCCCTACAGGCCTGGTCTGCCGGTATTAAGGAACACGTTACCGGCGGCGTGCCCGAGCCTATCGCAACAGGCAATCTATTACAGGTAACGCTGGCCTTGCTCGCCGTGCTGGCAGCCATAGCCGCAACGGCCTGGGCGCTGCGGCGGTTTTCACAACTGCAAAGCGGTGCCAATAGCATACTCAGGGTGGTGGCCGGTGTTTCAATCGGACCGCGTGAGCGCATCGTGTTGATCCAAGTGGGCGAGCAACAATTACTAGTCGGCGTGGCGCAGGGACATGTGCAGACCTTGCATACACTAATCCACCCCGTGGCGCCGCCGCAAATGGGTAAGGCCATGACAACCGGCTTCGCTCAGCGTTTGGCGCAGGCCTTTGCGCAGAGTCGGGCGCGACAGTCAAGTTCGGACCGGGGGCCTAAGCCATGATCTGCAAGCCAGCACGGATTTTGCCGTGGCAGAGCGCCAAACAACAGTGGGTGTATAGCAAGGCGCGATTAATCCATATACCGTTTAGCCTCTCATCTATTCACCTGCATTCTCAACCGGAGCCGTTACCGCCTGCAGCACAGATGCCCCATAGATGCGGCGGTTATATGCAGGCCGCCCTCTATCTAGTAATTTTATTTCTGATACTGGCGCTATTGCCCTTCACGTCAGCATTGGCGCAGCCCGGCCTGCAGGCACTTTCGGTAACGGCCGATGCGAATGGCGGCCAGACCTATAGCGTGAGTTTGCAGGTGCTGGCGCTGATGACGGCGCTGACCTTGCTGCCCGCCGCCCTGATGATGATGACAGCCTTTACGCGCATCATTATTGTGCTGTCGATCTTGCGCATGGCCTTGGGTACGGCGCAGGTACCGACTAACCAAATATTGCTTGGCCTGGCGTTGTTCCTGACCATATTTATCATGACGCCGGTGTTCGATAAGGTAAATCAGGATGCGGTACAACCTTACTTGAAAGAACAAGTATCGGCGCAAGATGCATTAGAGAAGGCCTCCGGACCCTTCAAAAAATTCATGATGGCGCAAACGCGCGACAGTGATTTGGCGCTGTTCGCGCGCATATCGGGACGCGACAAAATAGAATCGCCGGATGCCGTGCCGTTTTCCTTGCTGGCCCCCGCTTTTGTGACCAGCGAATTGAAGACCGCCTTTCAAATCGGTTTTCTATTATTCATACCCTTCTTGATTATTGATCTGGTGGTGGCCAGCGTGTTGATGGCCATGGGTATGATGATGTTGTCACCGTTGATTATCTCGTTGCCATTCAAGATTATGTTGTTTGTACTGGTCGATGGCTGGTCTTTGGTCATTGGCAGTCTGGCCTCCAGCTTCTACTTATAGGACGCGCAATGACACCTGATACCGTACTTACCCTGATGCATCAGACCTTGGTGGTCACGGTATTGCTGCTGGCCGTGGTGCTATTGCCGGTGCTGGCCGTGGGTTTGCTGGTGAGCATCTTCCAGGCCGCCACCCAGATTAATGAAATGACCTTGAGCTTTATCCCCAAGCTGATGATCACGGTGGTGGCTATGGTGATAGGCGGGCCGTGGATGTTGCAGCTGATCATGGGTTACACACAGAATCTCATTGAAAGGATTCCTACGTTGATTGGGTAATCTTATGAACTTTACTAGCGCCGAAATCAATGCCTGGATCGGTGGTTACCTGTGGCCGTTATTTCGTATCGGCGCTGTGGTGGGCACTGCGCCTATTTTCGGCACGCATGCGGTGCCGGTGCGCATCCGCGTGGGGATTGCCCTGTTATTGACTCTGGTTATCGCACCGACTATCCCCGCCGTGCCGCAGTTTGACGGGCTCAGTGTTGCGGGCATTTTGATTACCGTTCAGCAGGTGTTGATCGGGCTGGCCATGGGTTTTGCATTGCAAATGGTGTTCGGCGCCTTTGTGTTTGCCGGTCAGCTCATCGCCATGAGTCTGGGACTGGGCTTTGCCTCCATGAACGATCCGGTGAGCGGCGTGGTGGTGCCCACCGTCAGCCAGTTTTACACGGTGCTGGTGACATTATTATTTTTGGCCCTCAATGGCCATTTGGTATTGATCGACGTGCTCGCGGATAGTTTCCGCACGCTGCCGGTCGCGGCACAAGGCCTGACCGTCAATAGTCTGTGGCAGTTGGTCAGTTGGGGCAGCCACATATTTTCCGGGGCGGTGCTGGTCGCGTTGCCCGCGTTCGCCGCGCTGCTGATCGTCAACCTTGGCTTCGGTGTGCTGACGCGCTCCGCGCCGCAGCTTAACCTTTTTGCCATAGGCTTTCCGGCCATTCTATTGTTCGGTTTTGTGATTATGTTGTTAACGCTGCCGACTATCATGCCGCCGTTTACGGATTTACTGGATTCGATATTCGGCATGTTGCGCAACATACTGGCTAAAGGGTCGTAGCAATGGCACAGGATGACGGTCAAGAACGCACCGAACAAGCGACACCCAAGCGCCTGCAAGAGGCGCGCGATAAAGGCCAGATAGCGCGTTCGCGCGAGTGGAACACCATGGCAATATTGATGACGTCCGCGGCGGGGATATTACTGCTGGGCGAGGGACTGATTAACGGCCTCAGCGGGTTCATGCGCCATGGCCTGCACATTACCCGCGCACAGGCGTTCGATGCGGCATTTTTAACGCATGCGCTGCAGCAGGCCATGGGGGCCGCGCTGGATTTATTTGCCCCGCTGCTGGGCTTGCTGCTGCTGGTGACCTTGCTGGCGCCTATAGTACTTGGCGGTTGGTCATTCAGCAGCAAGGGATTTAGTTTTGATTTTGGCAAGCTCGATCCATTAAAAGGTTTGGGTAGGATAATCTCTACCCATGGGCTGATGGAGTTGCTCAAGGCCTTGGCGAAATTCGTCTTGATCGGATCGGTAACGGTGCTGTGGTTGTGGCACACGACAGACACGCTACTTAACTTGAGCAAGGAACCGCTAGTGCCGGCCTTGGCGCATACCATTAATGCATTGGGTTGGTCCTTCCTGGTGATGAGCGCAACCCTGATGGCCATTGCCGCGATCGATGTGCCTTTGCAGCTTTGGCAATACGCCAAGCAACTCAAGATGACCCGGCAAGAGATCAAGGACGAACACAAGGAGAGCGATGGCAGCCCCGAGGTAAAGGGGCGCTTGCGCCATTTGCAGCGTGAGATGGCGCAGCGGCGCATGATGGCGGAGGTGCCCAAGGCCGATGTAATTATCACCAATCCTACGCATTACGCGGTGGCGTTGCGCTATGACCAAAGCAAGATGCGCGCACCCAAGGTCGTCGCCAAGGGCGCCGAGTTAATTGCCGCGCGCATTCGCGAGGCAGGCAAGGCGGCAGGCGTGAGTATCGTCTCGGCGCCGGCCCTGGCGCGCGCCGTGTATTACAGCACCGAGTTAAACCGCGAAATTCCCTCCGCCTTGTATCTGGCGGTCGCACAGTTGCTCGCCTACGTCTATCAATTGCGCCAATACCGCCATCAGAACAGCGCGGAGGCCGGGCAGCCCATCATGCCGGATTTCCCCATACCCGATGAATTTCAACGAGACTAGCCATGGCTGAAGCAACGCTTGGGACCAGGTTACGCACGGTAAGCCGCAGCGGGATAGGCGGGGTGCTGCTGCTATTGATGATGCTGGCGATGCTCATTCTGCCCATATCGCCGTTGCTGCTGGACATGTTATTCACCTTCAATATCGCA
>DATECT010000058.1:0-8482 GCA_035286765.1 Gammaproteobacteria bacterium | reverse complement strand
CCGATGCGCCTTGGCTTTCCCTAGCCCCTGGGCTGGCAGTTGTGGTGGATTTTAATGTACCGCTAAGCATAAGATTATCGAGATCCTTTAACCTTAACCGGAAGGCATCGTATTCGGCTAATTCAACGGTGCCGTCTTTATATACGTCCAAGGTTGCATGCTCAGCGATTGTGTCGCCATTTTTTACGAAACCTTTTGGGACATCCAAGTCCCCAAAAGGAGTAAAAAATTGGCGACACTCTATGCCTTCGGCGGCCCGCATTCATCCTCCGTCCGCGGCGGCACAGCACTTACGCGCTGCGCCATCGCTCCCAGAATGACTTGACGCCGTGTCGGATGCCGCCGTGTTGCCTCCGCTCTGCGCTCCCGCGCAGACTCCGGCAAAACAGGCCGCCCTACGGCTATGCGGGGGGCGTCGTACTACGCTTCGCGTCCCTGTACTCCTTCAATGAAATAAAGGACACCTCTAAAAATTCAAAATTCCGTCATTCCCGTCCCCGCCTACGCAGGGATAGACTCCGGTGGGAATCCGGAAGCTACTGATTTATCCCATTTCAAAATGCTGGATTCCCGCCTTCGCGGGAATGACGAATTATTAGGGAATGACGAATTATTAAAGGTGCGCTACAGATTATTCAAGATGCGCATCGTGCGCACAGCGCACGCTACCTAGTGGCTTAAGAGTTCGTAGCGTGCGCCATGCGCACGAATGGGCCTTTGCGTCTTCGCGTTTTTGCGTTGGGTTTTAGGGGCTTGTACTGAGTAAATCACACGCCGGTTGAAAACACGATAGTCCGTTTTCCTGCAATAATAATCCGGTGTTCCAGGTGTGCCTTTACCGCCCGCGCCAGCACGATGCGTTCGATGTCCCTGCCGATTCTGATTAAATCATCTGCATCATCTTCATGGGTTACCCGCTCCACGTCCTGATCGATGATCGGGCCTTCGTCTAATTCGGCGGTCGCGTAATGCGCTGTGGCGCCGATCATTTTCACGCCACGTTCGTAGGCGCGCTGATAAGGGGCGGAACCCTGAAAGGCGGGCAGAAAGGCGTGGTGAATATTGATGATCTTGCCCGCGTATTCTTCACAGAAAGGCGTGGAGAGGATTTGCATGTAGCGGGCCAGCACGATTAAATCTATATGATATTGCTTGAGCAGTTTGAGTAGTTCGTCTTCCTGCTGTGCGCGGTTCTGTTTGTTGAGCGTAATGCAGTGGAACGGTATGCGGAATTTGTCGGCCACGGTCTCCAGGTTGGGGTGATTGCTGATAATAACCGGGATTTCACATCTGATTTCACTCTCCTGCTGTCTGAGGAGCAGGTCATACAGGCAGTGCGAGGCCTTGGTCACCAGGATGGCGACCTTCTCAATATGATCCGAGTAATGCACCGACCAGCGTAAATTCAAGCCCTTGCCGAATCCCGCAAACTCGTCTTCCAGTAAGCGCCGGGAGGATGATAATGAGGTTAAATCCAGCTTCAGGCGCATGAAATATAGGTTGTGCTGTATATCGGTGTATTGCTGGCAGTGCAGGATATTTAAGCCACGCTGGTAGAAGAAGGTGCTGATGCGCGACACCAGGCCTTTCTGATCGGGGCACTGGATGAGAAAGATGATGGAGGTCATGGTGGCTTTTAGTTAGCGTCTATTGGGAATGTACAATTGATTCACAGTGTCTGTATCTAACACAGAGTAGGGTCGCTAGTTTTCAACACGGAGGCGTTCCCCCTGGAAGGGTTGTATACGGTACTGGGCTTGGGACTGCTTGCTCGGGAAGTTCGGTGGATCTCCAGAGATAACTTCCTTTATCGAAATCACAATGATTGTTTCAAACGGTTTTGAATTATGAGTAATCTTAACCTTTTCAAAATCGGCTGCACGCCAACCTTTAGCGCCAATTTTTACAACATCGAGAAGACTAAAGTAGTCGGTTTTGAGTTGACCTGGTTCTGCTCCACTAAGTACTGAAAACACCGCCAAATATTGAGACCAATTATTACCCAAGCCGTAACCTTCGAACCCGTAGAATACTGCCGCAACTCTTGTTCCGGAACCTTGAGTAAAAACGTAGTATTTTCGTCCATATTCCTCTGCGTATGAATCTTTAAGTAGTGCAGCAAGTGAATCGGCTTGTAACTTAAGTTGAGGAGGGGCATTATCTTCCGCATATGCCACGGCCAAAGTGGCTGATAGAAAGAATAGCAGAGCGATTATTGTAAGACTTTTCATAGTTGCGAACTTAATTTGTTACAACAGCCCCAAGACTATTTGGCAACCAATAATTTTTCAAGAATAAGCTGATAAAAGCTACTCAAGCTATCCAACTCACTCACCTTTACACATTCATTGAGCTTATGTATAGAGGCATTGACCACGCCGAGTTCCAGCACTTGGGCGCCGGTGGGGGCGATGAAGCGGCCGTCGGAGGTGCCGCCGGAGGTGGAGAGGTCGGCTTCGATGCCCGCAACCTCTTTAATGGCGGCGCGGGCGGCGTCGACCAGTGCGCCCTTGGGCGTTAGGAACGGATGGCCGGAGAGGCGCCAATCCAGATCGTATTTTAAGTGGTGTTTTTTCAATAAGGTTTCCACACGCGCCTTGAGTTGATCGGGCGTGACTTCGGTGGAGTGGCGGAAGTTGAAGACAATCTCCAGGTCGCCGGGGATGACGTTGTCCGCGCCGGTGCCCGCGTGCATGTTGGAGATTTGAAAGGTGGTCGGCGGGAAAAATTCGTTGCCTTGGTCCCAGGTCTGCGCACAGAGTTCGGCCAGCGCAGGCGCGAGGAGGTGGATGGGGTTGGCGGCCAGGTGCGGATAGGCGACGTGGCCTTGCGTGCCGTGCACGATGATCTTGCCGGTGAGCGAGCCGCGTCGGCCGTTTTTGATGGTGTCGCCCACGGTGTTTACGCAGGTCGGTTCGCCGATCACGCACCAGTCTATTTTTTCGTTGCGCGCCTCTAGGTGCTCGACGACTTTCACGGTGCCATCGACGCTGGGGCCTTCTTCGTCGCTGGTGATCAGAAAGGCAATCGAGCCTGGATGGTTGGGATATTCTTTTAGGAAGCGCTCGACGGCCGTGACCATCGCGGCGATGCCGCCCTTCATGTCTGCCGCGCCGCGCCCGTATAAATAGCCGTCGCGCAATGTTGGAGTGAACGGGTCGGAGTGCCATTGATCGAGCGGGCCGGTGGGGACGACGTCGGTGTGGCCGGCAAATGCGAATAGGGGTTGCTGTGTGCCGCGCCGCGCCCAGAGATTATCCACGTCGCCGAAGCGCAGGTGTTCGATTTTGAAATCCAGTGCTTGCAGGCGCGCGGCAATGGTCTGCTGGCAGCCGGCGTCATCCGGCGTGAGCGAGCGGCGTGCGATCAGGTCTTTGAGTAGTTCGAGCGTGGCGGACATTTATTTTTTAGCACCAAATATTTCTTGATAAAGCGCTTCGCTAAAACCGGCATAGTATTTGGATATTTTACCACCCACCACGAGCACCGGACGCTTGATGACAGTGGGCCGGGCGAGCATGAGCGCGGCGGCCTTCTTTGCGTTGACGTTGGTCTTATCCTCGTCGGGTAATAGCCGCCAGGTGGTGCCTTTGCGATTCAGTAGCGTCTCCCAGTCAAGTCCCTTCAGCAGTGTGTTTAGCGTGTCTTTATCCAGGCCGTCTTTTTTGAAGTCATGGAATTGATAGACGATGCCTTTTTTATCCAACCAGGCGCGCGCCTTTTTTACGGTTTCGCAATTAGTGATGCCATATACGGTGTTCATTGCCAGCCCTTAGATATCGCGCAACAGTTCGTTGATGCCGACCTTGCTGCGCGTCTTTTCGTCCACTTGTTTTACGATCACTGCGCAGTAAAGACTATAGCTGCCGTCTTTGGCAGGCAAGTTGCCGGAGACGACCACGGAACCGGCGGGGATGCGGCCGTAGCTGACTTCGCCGGTCATGCGGTTGAAGATCTTGGTGCTCTGGCCGATGTACACGCCCATGGAAATCACTGCGCCTTCCTCTACGATAACACCCTCGACCACCTCGGAGCGCGCGCCGATGAAGCAGTTGTCTTCGATGATGGTTGGCCCGGCCTGCACCGGCTCAAGTACGCCGCCGATGCCGACGCCGCCGGATAAGTGTACATTTTTGCCGATCTGCGCGCAGGAGCCGACCGTGGCCCAGGTGTCGACCATGGTGCCGCTATCGACGTAGGCGCCGATATTCACGTAGGAGGGCATGAGCACCACGCTGGGGGCGATATAGGCGCCCTTGCGGGCAGCGGCGGGCGGCACGACGCGTACACCAGCCGCGCGAAAATCCTGCTCGGTATAATTGGCAAATTTAGGCGCTACTTTATCGAAGTAATTGCTGTAGCCGTCTTTGATGATGGTGTTGTCTTGAATGCGGAAGGACAACAGCACGGCCTTTTTCAGCCACTGGTTGACGACCCACTGGCCAGCCTTTTTTTCAGCCACGCGCAGGCTGCCGGTGTCGAGCAGGTTGATGGCCTCGTTCACGGCGTCTTTAATCTTCTTGTCCACATTCTGTGGATTGATCTCGGCGCGTTGTTCAAAGGCCTGTTCGATAGTTTCCTGTAAGTTGCTCATAGTTGTTCCGTTATTGAAGAGTAGAAATAAATTCTTTTATGCGCTGAGCCGCGTCCAGACAATCTTCCAACGGCGCGACCAGGGCGATGCGCACGCGGCCGGCGCCGGGGTTGATGCCGTGCGCATCACGCGATAAATAACTGCCGGGCAGCACGGTGACATTTTGCTGCGCGTATAGCTCACGCGCAAAGGTTTCGTCATCGACAGGTGTTTGCAGCCACAGGTAAAAGGCGCCTGCGGGCCGCTCCACTTGCGTGACCTCGGACAGGCAAGCAATGACGGCGTCGAACTTTTCCCGGTACAAACGGCGGTTTTCCGTTACATGGTGCTCATCGCCCCAAGTCTTGGCGCTGGCCGCTTGGGTCGCGGGCGGCATGGCGCTGCCGTGATAGGTGCGGTAGAGGTGAAATTTTTCGATGATCTGCGCATCGCCTGCCACAAAGCCGGAGCGCATGCCCGGTACACTGGAACGTTTGGATAGGCTGTGAAACACCACGCAGCGCCGGTAATCGTGCCGCCCCATGGCGGCGCAGGCCTCCAGCAGGCCGGTCGGCGGCTGCGCCTCGTCTAAGTAGATTTCCGAGTAGCACTCGTCGGCGGCGATGACAAAGTCGTATTGATCGGCGAGCTTGATGAGCTTGGTCAGGGTCGCGGCATCGATCACTGCCCCGGTCGGATTGCCGGGGGAGCAGAGATAGAGCAGTTGGCACTTCTCCCAAACGGCTTTGCGTACCTTGCTAAAGTCGGGCAGGTAATTCGATTCCGCCGTGGTATTGAGAAACCACGGCTCGGCGCCTGCCAGCAGCGCCGCGCCCTCGTAAATCTGATAAAACGGATTGGGCATGAGCACCAAGGGATTGTGATGCCGGTCTACCACGCATTGCGCGAAACAAAACAAGGCCTCGCGCGTGCCGTTGACGGGCAGGATGTGGTGATCGATATCCAGACTGCCGGCTTTGAGATGAAAGCGCTGCGTTAGCCAATCTGCAATGGCCTGACGCAGTGCAACACTGCCGCGCGTAGTCGGGTAGTGCGACAAGCCGTGCAAGTGAGTGCAGAGTTCGGTGGCAATAAACCCCGGCGCGGCGTGCTTCGGCTCGCCGATAGACATGACAATAGACGATTTGTGCGCGGGCGGCGTGATCCCGGCCTTGAGTTGCGCAAGCTTCTCGAAGGGGTAGGGGTGCAATGTAAGTAAGTCAGGATTCATTATGGACATCTCTAAAAATGCGTCTTTTGCTCTAATCCCGCGTTGCGGGCTTTCTCCGATGCTCACATACTAACGTGTATGCTCCGCTTCTCGACAACTGCTCCAGGCGTTGTTCTACCTCCTGCATCCTTGCAGTCGTCGGCACCCCGCGCCTTGTCTTAAAGCAAAATCCACTATTTTTAGACACGTCCATAGTCTTAATAGGCATAATACTGGGCGCGCGGGCGTAAACCCATCATTATAGGCTGTTAATCCATGTCATCCAATCATTCATCACACCTACCGGTGTTAAGCCTGCTGCTCGGCGCGACATTATGGGGCGTCATCTGGTATCCGTTGCGCTTACTGGAGCAGCACGGCATGGCGGGACTGTGGACCTCGCTGATCATGTATCTGGCCGCGCTCGTCATCAGCTTACCTGTGTTGTGGCGGTGCCGCGCCGAGCTATCCTTGCACCCCTGGCTATTGCTCATGCTGGCGCTCAGTGCGGGCTGGTGTAACGTCAGTTTTGTGCTGGCGGTGATCGAGGGCAATGTAGTACGCGTATTGTTGCTATTCTATTTATCGCCCTTATGGGCGGCGCTACTGGGCTGGCTCCTGCTCGGCGAGCGGTTATCAAGGTTTGCCTGGGCCACCTTTGCGCTGGCTATGCTGGGCGCGCTGATTATGTTGTGGGATATGGACGGTGGCCTGCCTATGCCGGAGCAGCGCGCCGATTGGCTGGCCATCGGTGCGGGCTTTACCTTCGCGCTCTCCAATGTGCTGGTGCGCAAAGGCCAGGCTGTTTCCGTGGCGGTGAAGACCATCGCGGTGTGGTGGGGCGGCACGCTGCTGGCGCTGCTCGGTATTCTGCTCACGTCTGTCCCCGCGCCGGATTTGAGCGCGGCCAATGTCACCGCTGCCGTGGGTCTGGGCTGGTTTGGCATCGTCATCATGACCTTTGCCGTGCAATACGGCGTGACGCACATGCCGGTGCACCGCTCGGCGGTGATTTTGCTGTTCGAGCTAGTGGCAGGAGCGGTATCGGCCAGTTTGCTGAGCAACGAGATCATCCATGCGCGCGACTGGATAGGCGGTGCGCTGGTGATTTGCGCAGCTTATCTGTCGGCGCGGCAGCACTGAGGACAGCATATACCTACCCGCCGTCTGTTTTTTTAGAGGTACCCTTTATCCTCTGTTTTCCGATCCAGATATTCGATAAGCGTATCGCGCAGGCGCGCGAGATCGGCCTCGTGAGTGATAGGCCGATTGTGCATGTCGGTGATAAAAAAAATATCCTCGGCGCGCGCGCCCAAGGTGGCGATCTTGGCGTTTTGCAGGCGCACCCCGCACTTCATAAAGGCCTTGCCCACGCTCGATAACAGGCCGGGCCGGTCGGCGGTCACCACTTCCAGCACGGTGCGCTGATTGCGTTCATCCGGGGTGAAGACGACTTGGGTGGGGAGCGGGAAGTGTTTGAGTTGCCGGCGCGCGCGCCGCGTAACTTGCGCGGCCCGATGGTCGGTGTTAAGCAATTGTTGTTTAAGGGTATCCGCGATCTCGGCGATACGATGCGCACCCTGGATGGCCGCGCCGGTCTCTTCCAGGACAATGAACGTGTTTAAGGTAAAGCCGTTATTAGCCGTAATAATGCGCGCATCATGGATGGTCAGGCCCATCTGGTCCAGTGTGCTGGTAGTGACGGCGAACAAGCGGTCCTCATCGCGCGTATAGATAAACACTTCAGTGCCGCGCTGGGTCTTCTGACGGATCAGAATAAGCGGCAGGTCTTGCGGCTTGGCGTTTAAAATGGCCTCTGCATGCCAGGCGATTTCGTCGGGCGAGTAGCGCAGAAAATAATCATCGCCCAGCGCCTGCCATAGTGCCGTGATCTCGGCGGCGCTTAGATTTTTCTGTTGTAAAACTTGCAGGGCCTGCGCCTGCGTTTCTTGGATGCGCTCGGCATGCGCTATCGGGTTCGCGAGGCCGCGCCGCAACGCGCGCGTGGTGGCCAGGTAAAGCTCCGCGAGCAGCGAACCCTTCCAGCTGTTCCACAGCGTAGTATTGGTGGCGCGGATGTCGGCGACAGTGAGCAGATAAAGATAGTCCAGATGAATCTGATCGCCTACGCGTAGGGCGAAAGCATTTATGACCTCGGGATCGCCGATGTCCTGACGTTGTGCGGTGGATGACATCACCAAGTGATTCTGCACCAGCCAGGCGACGAGCCGCGCGTCGTATTGGCTCAGGCCGTGATGCAGGCAAAACGCGAGCGCATCTTGCGCGCCCAATTCCGAGTGATCGCCGCCGCGCCCTTTGGCGATGTCGTGAAACAGGCCGGCCAGGTAAAGAATCTCAGCCTTGGGCAGGCGCTGAAAGGTCTCGCTGCACATGGGAAATTCAGCGGCGTATTTTGCCAAGGCAAAGCGCCTCAGGTTGCGCACCAGAAACAGCGTGTGTTCATCCACCGTGTAGACGTGGAACATGTCGTGCTGCATCTGTCCGACAATCATGCCGAATACCGGCAGGTAGGCGGCCAGCACCCCGTAACGGTTCATGCGCTGCAATTCATGGGCAATGCCATAAGGCTGCCGCAACAACTCCATGAACAGGGCGCGGCAGCGCAAATCGTTGCGAAACTTGTCGTCGATCAGATAACGGTGATCGCGTATCAACCGGATGGTGGCGGCGCTGACGCC
>DATECT010000057.1:0-19636 GCA_035286765.1 Gammaproteobacteria bacterium | reverse complement strand
GGACACTAGTGATACTGTATTTCTAATTAGTAATATGCAGAACCTTAACGGCTATTTCAACATTTCCCTCAAGTTTCTCCCCGCCCCACCCGATAACTAAGCCGGAAACCACAAAATTCTGACCCCTTCCGGGCCAGTTGTGTAAACAATCACAAACCCAGCCCTGGGTGGCTCGGGAAGACTAGGAGAAACAAATATGTCACAGACTATTAACACAAATGTGCCTTCTTTGAATGCACAACGTAATTTAACCACGTCGCAAGGGCAGTTGGCCACGGCACTACAGCGCCTGTCTTCGGGCTTGCGTATTAACAGCGCCAAGGACGACGCGGCAGGTCTGGCTATTACCAATCGCTTAACCGCGCAGATTCGCGGTTTGAATCAAGCGGCACGTAATGCTAATGACGGTATCTCTCTCGCCCAGACGGCGGAAGGTGCGCTCGGCGAGGTGACCAACAACCTGCAGCGTATCCGCGAATTGGCGGTGCAGGCTGCCAACGGCAGTAACAGCGCCGCCGACCGCGCAGCGCTTAATTCGGAGGCCTCGCAGTTGGTCTCGGAAATTGACCGCGTGGCCTCGGCTACACAGTTTAACGGTGTGAATGTGCTGGATGGCACCTTTACGTCACAGGCCTTTCAGGTCGGCGCCAATGCCAGCCAGACCATTACCATTACCTCGATTAGCAGTGCCAGATCGGCTTCGCTGGGGGTAGGGTCAGGTTCCAGTTACTCAACCTCTTTGACATCCGGTACTGTAACCACGACGGCACTTTCTGCCGGTGACATCAACATTAACGGTTATCAGGTGGGCGCAACCTCCACGGATGGCGTCTCATCTGCGAACGCCACCGGTAGTGCCATTGCCAAGGTGGCTGCCATTAATGCTATAACTGGTAGTACCAACGTGACGGCCACAGTGGTCGCCACCTCCGTGGCCGGTGTGGCTCAAACTAGTAGCCAAGCTCTTGGTGCGGGTGACGTCACCATTAACGGTGTTGCGCTAAATGCCATTGATCAAGGCACGGCGGTTCGTAGGGGTGCAGATCTTACCGCTGCGGTGAATAAGGTCACTAGTCAAACCGGTGTTACGGCTACCTTCAGCACCTCCACAGGTGCAGTTACTCTCAGTGCCGCTGATGGCCGTAATATCACGATTGCCCTGTCAGGTGCAGCTCTTGCTACCAACACCGGACTTACCGCTGCAACCAATGTCGGTACCTTCACACTGTCGTCTACCTCCTCGGCAGGTATCACCATCGGCGGTAACGCCGCCGGCTTAACCGCTACAGGTCTAACAGCGGCTTATACCGCCGCTACGGCGACTGCGGGCGCCGGTGTATCTTCTCTAGACTTAACCACGGCGAGCGGCGCAACCACCGCGCTGGGCATCATCGACGCGGCGTTGGCGACTATCAGCAGCAGCCGCGCTTCGCTCGGTGCTTATCAAAACCGCTTCTCATCGGCGGTTGCCAGCGTAAGTTCGACCTCGGAGAACTTGAGTGCGTCGAGAAGCCGTATTCAAGATGCCGACTTCGCAGCGGAAACGGCGGCCCTTACCCGCGGCCAGATTCTGCAGCAGGCCGGTACGGCGATCCTGGCGCAGGCCAACTCGCTGCCGCAACAAGTGCTGACCTTGCTTCGGTAATCGACAGTAACAGATGGCGTCCGGAATTGGCCGGACGCCATCACTCTATAACCGAGCAGAGAGGTAAACACTATGGCTACTGATATAACAGCATCGTTAGCTCGCTCAGCGGCGGTGAAATCAGCCGCTGCCTCGGCAAAGGCCGACTCACCTAAGGTGGAGGTGCGGCAAAATTTGCCTGGGCAAGGACAGGATGCGCCGCGGCAAGAGGCACCCCCGGTTCGCCAGATAAGCCTGGATCAAGCCGTGAGTGCGATCAATCACTATGTGCAAAATCTGCGGCGCGATCTGCAATTTACCATTGATGAACAGACCAACCGCACGGTCATCAAGGTGATCGATTCGGAGACACAGGAAGTGATTCGTCAGATCCCGCAAGAGGAAGTGATTGCCCTGGCGCACAGCCTGGAAAAGGCACAAGGTCTTATTCTGAGCGCCCAGGCCTGAGCTGGTACCGAAATTGCTTCATTGCTATGAATAAGGGTGGCACGATGCGTTGAAGGGATAGCAGTCTGAGAGGCAAGGCGATGGATAGGCAACAGATAAGACATTTGGTGAGATGGGCGCACAGTCCCTGCTGCGCTCATCATTGCATTTGTCTATCGGGCCTGCCGGATGACATTAAGCCGAGTCCTGAGCAAATAAGGTAAGCACCATGGCACTTGTATCAACAGGCATTGGTTCCGGACTTGATGTCAGCAGCATCATTAGTCAACTAATCACCTTGGAGCGCCAGCCGTTGGTGGCGCTGGATAAAAAAGAGGCGACTTTTCAGGCCAAGCTCTCCGCCTACGGCACGTTGAAGGGTGCGCTCTCTTCGTTTCAAACTACGGTGCGCGGCCTCAGTGATATTGCCAGGTATCAAACTCTCAAGGCCGCCTCCGCCGATACCACCATCTATACTGCGAGCGGTTCCACCACCGCCTTGGCGGGCAATTATGCAGTGGAGGTGGTGAAGCTTGCGCAAGCGCATAAAATCAATACCACCGGCCAAGCCAGCAATATCGCCACTATCGGTGCCGGCACCAGCACCACGCTGACCTTTGATTTCGGCACCATCAGCGGCGGCACCTTAGGCGGCGACGGCAAGTATACCGGCGCCACCTATACCCTGAATCCCAACAAGTCATCCAAGACCGTCACCATCGACAGCACCAACAACAGCTTGGAAGGCATTCGCAACGCCATCAACGCCGCCAAGATCGGCGTAACGGCGACGATCATCAACGATGGCACCGCCACTCCTTACCGCCTGGTGCTGGCAGCCAGCGATACCGGCGTGGCCAACAGCCTGCGCATCGCGGTAAGCGGCGATGCCACGTTAAGCAGCTTGTTGGCCTACAACGCTGCGGGCACGCAAAATCCCGCGCAGACCTTGCTCGCGCAAGATGCGGAGTTGAAAGTGGATGGCATCACCGGCATTAAAAAGGCCTCCAATACCGTAACCGACGTGGTGCAAGGCGTTACCTTGAACCTGCTCAAACAGAGCAGCAGCGGCGTTACCACCACGCTCACGGTGAGCCGCGATACCGACACCTTGAAATCGTCCGTTGATGCCTTTGTAAAGACCTATAACGATATTAACAAAACCCTGACCGATCTTACCGCCTACAATAAGACCACCAAACAGGGCAGCATTCTGCAGGGCGACAGTTCCACGCTGTCCATCCAAAAGCAGATCCGCGATAAACTGAACAGCACCATTGCATCCTCCGGCGGGGCGTATACCAAGCTCTCGGAAATCGGCGTTAGTTTTCAGAAGGATGGCAGTTTAACGGTCAACAGTACCAAATTGCAGACCGCCATCGACGCCAATTTCAGCGACATTGCCGCGCTGTTTAGCGCCGTGGGCAAGACCTCGGATAGCCTGATAAGTTATACCAGTTCAACGGCCAACACCAAGGCGGGCAGTTATGACGTGACGGTAAGCACCCTGGCGGCGCGTGGTTATTTTAATGGTTCCGGTGTATTGCCCGCGTTTCCGCCATCGTTAACCATCGATGCCAATAACGATAATTTCACCGTCAAGATAGATGCCACCACCTCGGCCAGCATCGCCTTGACGCAGGGCACCTACACTACCGGCGCCTCCTTGGCGGCGGAGATCCAAGCCAAGATCAACGGCGATAGCGCCTTGCAGGCCGCAAGTGCCGCGGTGGATGTCAGCTATGAGAGCGCCAGCAACCGTTTCGTGGTGACCTCGCGCCGTTACGGTCTGGCATCCACCATTGAATTTACCGCCGTGGATACCAATACCGCGGCAAACCTGGGGTTTAGCGTAACGACGGGCACTGTCGGCGTGGACGCGGCAGGCACCATTAACGGTGCAGCCGCCCCCGGCTCCGGTCAATACCTGATCGGTGCCACGGGCAATGATTCCGAAGGCCTGAAACTGCAAGTGCTGGGTGGATCGACCGGCAGCCGCGGCACCGTAAAATATTCCCAAGGCTACGCTTATCAATTGGATAAATTGGCCGATAACTTCTTAGCAACAACCGGGCCTGTTAACAGCCGCACGGATGGTATCAACAAGAGTATTAAAGATATCGATAAACAACGCGACACGTTAAATCAACGGCTAGCGGATGTGGAGCAGCGCTTGCGCGCGCAATTTACCGCGCTGGATCTGTTAGTTGGAAAGCTGAAGGGGACGAATGATTTTTTAACCCAACAGTTGGCGCGCTTGCCCGGCACGAGTAGTAGATAACTTTTATACAGAACCTATTTCATAAATCCCCCTTTCTCTTCCCTGCAAGTGGTGAGTTATAAGGCTGATTTTAGCAATAAACAAATATTGAGAAAAAAGGAATATATCATGAGTTACATCCCTACCCAGATTGCCTTACAACAATATAATCAGGTGCGAGCCGATGCCGGCGTGGCGTATGCCAACCCCCATAAACTGATCCAAATGTTATTTGAGGGCGCGCTGGATAAAATCGCCAATGCCAAGGGTTGTATGCTGCGCGCGGAAATTGCGCAGAAGGGCGCATTAATCAGCGATGCCATTTCCATTGTAGAGGGTCTGCGGGTAAGTCTGGATAAATCCGCGGGCGGCGAGTTGGCGCAGCACCTGGACAATTTATACGGTTATATGGAAAGCCGTTTGTTGCGCGCCAATTATGAAAACAATCCGGCCTTGCTCGATGAGGTATGTGGATTGCTGCGCGAGGTTAAGAGCGCCTGGGATGCCATCCCGGACAGTATTATACAGACCAGCTTGGCCGGCCAACAGCTAGACCAACAAGCGGCGGCGGGCTAGCATGGCCGTGTATAATGCCCAAGACAATGCCGTGACAGAACACAACCCTAAAGAGCATTGGCAGCGTATTGTCGCGCTCAGCCAAACCATGCTGGAGGCAGCCCATGCCCAAGACTGGATAGGCTTGATTGAAATGGAGGCGCAGCGTAGCCTCATGTTGGGCCAAGTCTTTGATTACCCCTGGGCAGCGGATGAGAGGCCCTGGGTGATGGCTAATATTCGCCGGTTATTGGAGACTAATCAGCAGATTATCGACTTGAGCGAGGGTCAGCAGCGCGGTTGCGCAGCCGAGCTGCATCATTTTAATATGGGGCGGCGCGCCCAGCAGAGTTATGGCGAGAATCAATAGCCCTCCGCTATGGCTCAGATAGCATCATTAGGGTGCCGCTAATAATTCGTCATTCCCGCCCTTCGATTTCGCTCAGGATAAACTCCGGCGGGAATCCAGTATTTGGACGGATGGGAAATCAGTAGCTTCTGGATTCCCGCCGAAGCCTGCCCTCGACCTGATCGGGGGCGGGAATGACGGAAATTTGAATTTTTAGAGGTGCCCATCAGTAGCCGGAGCCCTGTTACCCATGAATGATTCGTCGGATTCCCTTACTAGCGGCCTGGTGTATGAGGACATCATTGCGCTACGCTGGAGCGTAAATAAGTCCGTGCCGAGCCCGGTAGAGCTTGCGCACATGCGTGAGAGCAATGAGCAGATCCTGCGCATCATTTATTTTCTGGACGAATACTATGTCGAAGGTGCGGAAGAACACAGTATAAGTCAGGAACTTGCGCGCATGGATTTCAAGCTGAACCTGCTATTGGATTTAGTGGGTGAGGTGCTGGCTTACTATCATGATATCCCTAAGCGTTTACCCACCCGGCTTTCCACGCAGACCATCGAGTGGGAAACGAATCAGCCCCCGCCATTGAACAGCCAGGTGACCTTGGAACTCTACCTGAACCCAAAATATCCGCACCCATTACTGTTGCCCGGGCAGGTACGCATTATTAATCCTGCAGGAAGCAGCTGCTGGGTAACGGTTGCCCTCGATACGCTGGATGAGATCACCCAGGAATGGCTGGAGAAGATCATCTTCCGCCATCACCGGCGTCAAGTAGCCTTAATCCGGCGCCGCCTGAATCCAAACGGCTAAGTCCGTAAAAACCCCTCCCTTTGATCCTCTGGAAGGCCGCTAGGATGAGTTGTCGCTAGTAGGTGGATGCGTCTTATTCTTAGTCTAAGGATTGCCCGCAGCTACGCTTTAGGTGTCTGTACGCCCGTTAATGTTTTTATTCCGAATTAATTCAACCTCCTAAACTTTTCAAATTATTTTCGACAAAATTTTGACATATTGATTTATCAGTGGTTAACTTCTCGCTGGGAGCATGTCGGAATGGATGCCCTCTGGTCTTAGCTAATTAAGAAATTCAAGAAACGATGGGTGTGCTGGCCGCGTTTGCAGCCGCCTTAAAATAGCCTGGCTTGATCGTTGGGGGAGGTTCAATGGGTGCCGCAACCACCGTGCTGGTCATCGACGCTGATAGAGAGCGCCGCCAAGCACTTAAAACTATAATTGAATTTGTTGATTATGTGCCTTTGATAACCGCTGATTGTGAGCATTGGCAGGACGACCTGCCGCCGCCCGCGCATTTTCATGTGGTATTACTCGGGCAGTGCAGGTCGGAGCAGGCACTGATGCAGGTATTTTACGCAGTGCGGGAATGGGCCCCCGCCTTACCCATTCTGCTGCTGGCCGACGCCAACAAGACTTACACCAATCCTGACCTGAATGCCGGGATACTGGGCAAAATTAACCCCCCGCTGCGCTATGCACAATTTAACTATGTGCTGCATCAGGCGCAGATTTATCACGACAGTCGCCAGCCCACGGCGGCCAAACGCCCGCTGGAGATGTTTCGCAGCCTGGTAGGGAACAGCCGCGCCATTAAACAGGTGCGGCACATGATCGATCAGGTCGCCGACTCCGATGCCAACGTGTTGATACTCGGTGAATCCGGCACCGGTAAGGAAGTGGTTGCGCGCAATTTGCATTATCACTCGTCACGCCGTGATAAGAATTTTGTGCCGGTCAATTGCGGCGCCATCCCCAGCGAGTTGCTGGAGAGCGAATTATTCGGCCATGAAAAAGGCGCCTTTACCGGCGCCATCAGTGCGCGCCAGGGCCGTTTTGAGTTGGCGGAGGGCGGCACGCTGTTCCTGGATGAGATCGGCGACATGAGCCTGCCCATGCAGGTCAAGCTGCTGCGGGTATTGCAGGAGCGCACCTTCGAGCGGGTGGGCAGTAATAAGAGCATCAGTGCCGACGTGCGCATTATCGCGGCGACGCATCTGAATCTGGAAAAGGCGATTAACAACGGCAAATTCCGCGAAGATTTATTTTACCGCTTGAATGTATTCCCCATCGACATGCCGCCATTGCGCAGCCGGGTCGAGGATATCCCGTTGCTGGTCAATGAATTGATCTTGCGCATCGAGCATGAAAAGCGCGGCTCGGTGCGGATCACGCCCACGGCGGTATTGTCATTGTGCCAATATCCCTGGCTGGGCAATGTGCGTGAATTGGCGAATTTGATTGAGCGCCTGGCGATTTTATATCCTTACGGTGTGGTTGATCTGGCCGACCTGCCGGAAAAATTTCGCATGCAAACAACCACGTTAGCCAAGCAGGGCGACGCGCCCGAGGCATTGGCCGCACCGCTCCCGGAAATAGCGGCGCCGTCGCGCCTACCGCGTAGTGGCCTTGACCTGAAAGAACACATAAAAAATCTGGAGATCACGCTTATCCAGCAGGCCTTGGACGAGGCCGGCGGCGTGGTGGCGCGGGCGGCAACGCGGCTGAAGATGCGTCGCACCACCTTGGTCGAAAAACTGCGTAAATACGGTCTGCAACGGGCCGATGAAACGACAGTAATTTGACGTCAAAGCCTTCACGGTTAGCCTAAGTAACTGGTTAAGCTGAAAAAATAGCTACGGCATAGTTCTTGCTCCTAAGCTCTGCAAGAGAGGATTCCTCTCGTGACCGCAGCCGGAGCAAGCCCAATGAAGCAAAATAATAAACGCCGCACTCAGGGCCTGGAAGACGCCTTCCATGTGTTTAACCAGGTCTCTGAGCAACTCACCGCCTCCTACCAAATCCTCGAAGCCCGCGTTGCCGAGTTGACCGAAGAACTCAATGCCGCTCGCAATGAACGCCTGCTGCAGCTCGCCGAGAAAGAGCGCTTAGCCAATAACCTGCAACGTCTGCTCAGTGCGCTGCCAGCGGGGGTGCTGGTGCTCGACGGCACGGGGGTCATCTGTGAATATAATCCTACCGCGCTGGATTTATTAGGCGAACCCCTGCAGGGCGTGCGTTGGATGGAGGTGGCGGAGCGCGCCTTCGCACCTCTCGGCGACGGCCAACTCGTGCTGCGCGACGGGCGGCGCGTGGTGATCTCCACCAGTTCCTTGGGCAGCGAGCCCGGGCAAATCCTGCTTATCAAAGATGTCACCGAAACCCATGCGCTGCAGGAACGGCTTAACCGCCACCAGCGGCTCTCTGCCATGGGCGAAATGGCCGCCTCGCTGGCCCACCAGATTCGCACGCCGCTCGCATCCGCCCTGCTGTATGCCTCGCATTTGGCCAACCCGCAGCAGCAGACCGTCGATTACCGCACCTATGCCGAAAAGATTGTGCCGCGCCTGCGTCACCTGGAAAAACTGGTCGATGACATGCTGCTGTTTGCCAAGGGCGGCAGCTTTGGCGCGGACGAAATCCGCGTTGCGGATTTATTGCTGGACTTCCGGCAGGCGCTGGAGACCACGCTGTTTGTCAGCGGCTGCCAATTAACCATCACCGATGAAACGCCGCACGCCATTTTGCGCGGCAACCGCGATGCCTTGCTGAGCATGCTCATGAACATTGCCGGCAATGCCATCCAGGCCTGCGGCAAAGGCGGGCAATTGGAATTGGCCACACAAATGGTCAGCGACGAGGGCGGCGCGGAGGCCATCAAGCTGACCTTGACCGACAATGGCCCAGGTATACCACAAGCGCTGTTGGAGCGCATCTTCGAACCCTTCTTCACCACGCGTCCTCAGGGCACCGGCTTGGGCTTGGCCGTGGTGCAGGCCATTGCGCGCGCCCATCAGGGCAGTGTATGGGTGGAATCGCAGCAAGGCCGTGGCAGCACTTTCGGTTTGCGTTTTCCCTTGAAGGGACAAGCAGACGCCTTGCCCAGCGGCACGGCGGCCCTGTCGAACGCGGCGCCGTTAACGGCCGGCAAGGCTAACAATACCAATAGACGCGTGGCGTAAATAGTCTGCGCGTGGCGCAGGAATACACCGCCTTTTTTCAAAAAATTATTCTGACAAATAATATTTATCGATGAACATGAATGAGAGGATGCCGCCCATGAAGCCTTTACCACCCGCCGCCCGCGCCACCGTACTCGTCGTTGAAGATGACGCCGCACTGCGCGAGGCCTTATGCGATACCCTGCAACTGGCCGGTTATGCAGTGGCCGCTGCCCAGGATGGCCGTGCCGCGCTCGATATCCTGGGCGATCCGCAATGTGGCCCGAACATCGGCATGGTCATCAGCGATGTGCAGATGCAGCGCATGGACGGGCTGACGCTATTGAAGCAGATTAAGGCGCGCCGCGCGGATTTGCCGGTGCTGCTGATGACCGCCTACGGCACGATCAAGAACGCCGTGGAGGCGATGCGTAACGGCGCCTTGGATTATTTGGTCAAGCCGTTTGAGGCGGAGGCGCTGATTCAGCGGGTGAACCGTTTTGTGCTGCAGGCCGCGATCGCCGATGATGAATTCATCACCGCCGATGCACGCAGTAAGGAATTATTACAACTGGCCAAGCGCGTTGCCGAGAGTGATGCCACAGTGATGATCGGTGGCGAGAGCGGCACCGGCAAGGAAGTGCTGGCACGCTATATCCACCACCATTCGCCGCGCAGTAAACAGCCGTTTGTCGCCATCAATTGCGCGGCCATCCCCGATAATATGCTGGAGGCGACCTTGTTCGGCTACGAGAAGGGCGCGTTTACCGGTGCCTATCATGCCTGTCCCGGAAAATTTGAACAGGCCGAGGGCGGCACACTGCTGCTCGATGAAATCACCGAGATGAGCCTCGGCCTGCAAGCGAAATTGCTGCGTGTGCTGCAAGAGCGCGAAGTCGAACGCCTGGGCGGGCGTAAGTTGATCCCGCTTAATCTACGCGTGTTGGCAACCTCGAATCGCGTTATGCGCGAGGAGGTGTCGGCGGGGCGCTTTAGGGAGGATTTATTTTACCGCCTGAATGTATTTCCCCTCTCTATCGCGCCGTTGCGCGAGCGCATCAATGATATTTTACCGCTCGCTCAGCATGTGTTAATGCGCGCGGCGCGCGCCAGTAATAAACCGCTGGTTATGTTAACTCAAGGCGCCAAGACGCGTTTACTCGAGCATTCCTGGCCCGGCAACGTGCGTGAATTGGATAATGTCATTCAACGGGCGCTGATCATGCAGAGCGGCACAGAGATCGAGGCGGCGGATTTGCAATTTGAATGGGCAGGACAACCCAGCCGCCCGCAGATTCCTAAACAGAGACCGGCGCAGGCCGAGGATTATGCCGAATTCGAGGCCAAGCCGGGCAATTTAAAGTCGCAGGAAAACGATCTTATTATCGAGGCGCTGGAGGTGGAAATGGGCAGCCGCAAACAGGCCGCCGCGCGCCTGGGCATCAGCCAGCGCACCTTGCGCTACAAGCTGGCGCGCCTACGGGAAGCGGGTGTCGCTATACCTAGCTGCGTTGGCGTAGAACATGCATGAAAACAGGGGCTAGTGACGGGGCTGTTTTATGGCTCATCCCGAACCCCTAACCTCTAGTCTCTAGTTTAGGTGATACATATGAATGATATCGATGTCTCTCAACTATTATCGCAATTGCGCGCAGCCGGCAATATGGCCAAGGGCGGAGCGGGAGCGGTTTCCGGCGAGGCCGATGCGGCGGATTTTTCGGCGCTGTTGAAAAACTCCATTCAGCAAGTAAGCGATACCCAGCGCAAGGCCGATAATTTGGCCCAGGCCTTTGAGGCGGGTGATCCGAAAGTGGATCTGGCGGAGGTCATGGTCGCGCTGCAGAAGGCGAGCCTATCGTTCCAGGCCATGACCCAGGTGCGCAACAAACTGGTATCGGCGTACCAAGACATTATGAATATGCAGGTATGATAGGAACAGTTACAAGTGACAAGTTACAAGTGACAAGAAGGCACATCAAGGCCGGAGGATTTTACTTGCAACTTGTTACTTGCAACTTGCAACTTTTTTAATCTATGAAAATGAATCTTACCTCACCCATGCAGGGCTTTATGAATCTCCCCGTGCTACGGCAATTGGGTCTAATGATAGGCCTGGCGGCCAGTGTGGCACTCGGTATGACCGTGGTGAATTGGGCGCAAGGGCCTAATTACCGCACCTTATACAGCAGCTTGTCCGATAAGGATACGGCGCAAATCGTCGATGTGCTACAGAAGATCAATGTCCCTTACAAAATGGATGAGGGCAGTTCCGCCATCATGGTGCCTGCCGAGCGCGTGCATGATGCCCGCCTGAAGCTTGCACTGCAAGGTTTGCCAAAAGGCACTGACGGCGGTTTCGAGATGATGGATGAGCAGCAGGGTTTCGGCACCAGTCAATTCATGGAAGCGGCACGCTATCAGCATGCGCTGGAGGGCGAGCTGGCGCGCTCCATCATGACGGTGAGTAATGTACAAACGGCACGCGTGCACCTTGCCATTCCCAAACAATCGGTATTTATCCGCAATGCGGAGCATCCCAGTGCATCGGTGTTGATCAATCTTTATCCGGGCCGCAATCTGGATGAGGGCCAGGTGTCGGCCATCATTCACTTGGTGGCATCGAGTATTCCCGATTTATCCACGGAACAGGTCACGGTTATCGATCAGAAGGGTCGCTTGCTCACGCCCCAGAAAGGTTCCCATGAGATGGCGCTCAGCGCCGCCCAATTGGATTATGCGCAGCGCCTGGAGGATTCCTATATCAAGCGCATCGAGGGCATCCTCACGCCGGTGCTGGGCATGGCAGGCGTCAAGGCGCAAGTGGTCGCCGATATTGATTTCACCATCAAGGAGCAGACTGAGGAAACCTTTAACAAAGAAAAGCCCGCGCTGCGTAGCGAGCAAACCAGTGAGGAAAAGAGCGCGGGTAGCACCGGGGCGGCAGGCGGTATACCGGGCGCGCTATCCAATCAGCCGCCTGCGGCGGCGAGCGTGGCGGCCGATCCTGCCGCTACCGACAATACCGCAAATGCCAATCCACCGGCCGGTGCCGCTACAACTGCTACAACGGCTGATAATGCCCAGAACAGCAACACGCGGGCCACGCGCAATTATGAACTGGATAAGACCATCAGCCATACGCAAATGGCGAGCGGCAATCTGCGCCGCTTGTCGGTGGCGGTGGTGTTGGATGATCTGCAGGGCACCGATGACAACGGCGATCCGGTGCGCACACCCTTGAAGCCGGAGGATATCAAGCGCTATACCGCATTGGTGAAAGAGGCGGTGGGTTTCAATGAAAAGCGCGGCGATAGTGTCAGTGTGATTAACGCCTCGTTTAATGTGCCGGCTGAAGTTGAAGCGCCGCCGGAACCGTCACTCTTTGAAAAGCCTTGGTTGCAGAGCGTAGGGAAACAAGCCTTGGGCGGTATCGTGATTCTGCTGCTGGCATTCGGCGTGCTGCGCCCGGTATTGAGCGCCTTGGCCACGCGCGGTGCCTCCGCGCCGCGTATGGCCGGCCATGATAATGGCATGATGATAGCCGATGACCGCTTGAGTCTGGGCGCACCACAGCAGCTTAACCGTCTCGCCGGTCCCACCGATTATGACACCAATCTCAGCACCGCCAAGACCTTGGCCGCGCAAGACCCGAAGCGCGTAGCGCAGGTCGTCAAGACCTGGGTAGGCAGCGATGCCTGAGGCAGGTAGCAAACTACCGGGCGTGGAGCGCGCCGCTGTCCTGCTGCTGACCTTGGGCGAGCAGTATGCGTCCGATATCCTCAAGCATATGGGCCCCAAGGAGGTACAGAAGCTCGGCTCCAGCATGGCGAGCATGAATAATATCTCCAAGACCCAAGTGGGCGAGGTACTGGCCAATTTCTGCGAGACGGTCGATAACGAGACCGCATTAGGCATCGGATCGGAAGAATATATCCGCAAGGTGTTGGTAGGAGCCTTGGGTGAGGACAAGGCCGGCGGGATTATCGATCGCATCCTGCTGGGCAGCAACAGCAAGGGCCTGGAGGCGCTGAAATGGATGGATGCGCGCGGCGTGGCGGAAATAATCCGTTTAGAACATCCGCAGATCATTGCCATTATCCTAGCCTATCTCGACAGCGATCAGGCAGCAGAGGTCATTGGGCTGTTTCCCGAGCGCGTGCGCGTGGATGTGCTGATGCGCATCGCCACGCTGGACGGCCTGCAGCCGACGGCTCTACACGAACTCAATGAGATCATGGAAAAACAGTTTGCGGGAAACAATACCAGTAACGTGAAATCTTCATCGGTGGGCGGCGTCAAAGTCGCTTCGAATATTCTCAACAATATGGATAGTAGCGTGGAGTCCGCGCTGATGGAGAAGGTGAAAGAGATCGATGCCGATTTGGGGCAGAAGATGCAAGACCTCATGTTTGTGTTCGAGAATCTGCTTGAGGTCGATGATCGCGGCATCCAATCTCTATTGCGTGAGGTCTCCTCCGAGAACTTGCTGCTCGCATTGAAGGGCGCCGATCAGGCCATGAAGGATAAGATTTACAACAATATGTCCAAGCGCGCCGCGGAGATCTTGCGCGATGACCTTGAGGCCAAGGGGCCGGTGCGCCTCTCCGAGGTCGAGGCCGCTCAGAAGGAAATTCTCACCATTGCACGGCGCATGGCCGATGCCGGTGAGTTGATGCTGGGCGGAAAGGGGGCTGAGGAGTATGTCTAAGATTATTTTCAAGGAAGCATTTAACAGTTACGCGCATGACAAAGTGCCGGTGGTGCGTATACCTCATCCCGCCATGCTGCACAATAGCGAGACAGGCGGTGCCCCTCCCAATCTGGTTACCGCCAGCCATCTGGACAAGATTCAAAAGCAGGCCTACGACGAGGGCTTTGCCCTGGGGCATAGAGAAGGATTGGTGTCGGGGCAGACCGAGGTCCACGCCCATGTACAACGTCTCGATCAAATGATGAAGGCGCTCAGCGAGCCCTTCGAGAAACTCGACGAGCAAGTTGAGCAGGAACTCTTGCTGCTGACCTTCACCATGGTGCGCCAATTAGTGCGGCGCGAGATCAAACTGGAACCGGGGCAGATCGTGGCCGTGGTGCGCGAGGCAATGGGGAATTTGCCGGTGGCCTCGCGCAATGCGCATATTTATCTGCATCCCGATGATGCGAGTCTGGTGCGTGACGCCCTGTCGATCAACGAGGGCGAGCGCCCGTGGCGCATCATGGAAGACCCGGTGTTGACGCGTGGCGGCTGCCGTGTAGTCACCGACACTTCACAAATCGACGCCAGCGTGGAGACGCGCCTGGCCACGCTGATCGCGACGGTATTAGGCGGAGAACGCGAGCGTGACAACCCATCCGCATGAGCAGTATCCGGTCGAACGGCGGGGTGCGATATGGCATACGCGTCTCGCGCAATATCGCAAACGTATCGATGCACCCCAACTGCTGGTCGTTGAAGGCAAGCTGACGCGCATCGTCGGGCTTGCACTGGAGGCAGTGGGTTGCCAAGCGGCCATCGGGGGACGCTGTTTAGTGGCTGGCCCGAGCGGCAGTGTGGAGGCCGAGGTGGTGGGTTTCTCCGGCGAAAAACTTTTTCTCATGCCGACCGGCGATATCCGCGGCATCTTGCCCAATGCCCGGGTCATACCCACGGGCCGGGTATGCGAGGCCGCCGTCGGTGAGGCGCTGCTCGGCAGGATACTGAATGGCGCGGGGCGGCCCTTGGATAACCGTGGCCCCGTGCACACCGAACTGCGCGTGCCGCTGAGCGGGCGTTTAATTAATCCCCTGGCACGCCGGCCCATCCGCGAGCCGCTGGACGTCGGCGTGCGCGCCATTAACGCGCTGCTCAGCGTGGGGCGCGGCCAACGCATGGGCCTGTTCGCCGGCAGCGGCGTCGGCAAGAGCGTGCTGCTGGGCATGATGACGCGCTTCACTAATGCCGATGTCATCGTAGTCGGCCTGATCGGTGAGCGTGGTCGCGAAGTAAAGGAGTTTATCGAAAATATTTTGGGGCCCGAGGGGTTGGCACGTGCCGTGGTAGTGGCCTCGCCCGCCGATGATCCGCCGCTCATGCGCCTGCAAGGCGCGGCCATGGCTACCAGCATCGCCGAATATTTCCGCGATTGCGGGCTACAGGTGTTATTACTCATGGATTCGCTAACGCGTTTCGCGCAGGCGCAGCGCGAAATCGCCTTGGCCATTGGCGAGCCTCCGGCCACTAAGGGTTATCCGCCCTCGGTGTTCGCCAAGATACCGCAATTGGTGGAGCGCGCCGGTAATGGGGATGTAGGTGGCGGTTCCATCACCGCATTTTATACCGTGTTGACCGAGGGCGACGAACATATGGACCCGATCGCCGATGCCGCACGTGCGATCTTGGACGGCCACGTGGTGCTATCGCGCCGCCTGAGTGAGGCCGGCCATTATCCCGCCATCGATATCGAGGCCTCAATCAGCCGCGCCATGACCGAGATTACCAGCCCTGAGCAACAACAGGCCGCGCGCCGCTTTAGAAAACTCTATTCCACGTATCAGCAAAACAGCGATTTAATCAGCATCGGCGCCTATGCCAAGGGCAGCGACCCGCGCGTCGACGAGGCGATACAGGTCCACCCGCGCCTGCTCGATTTTTTACAGCAGGATATGAATCATGCAGTCTCGCTCACCGACAGCATGCATGACTTGCAGGCCTTGATGGCAACGTCGGGTGGCGGAGGTGATGGGTAAAAAAACAGTAATGGGTAAAAACAAAAACCCATCACCCATCACGCATTACCCATTACCCTAGAGCCACTTAACCGGAGATTCACCCAAGATGACCAAATCCGAACGCCTAACGCCTGTCACCAAACTGGTTGAATCCAAGGAGCGTGATGCTGCGCGCCTGCTGGCGGAGGCGCAGCGGCTGATTGACGAGCGCGAGGAGCGGCTGGTCGAATTATTAGGCTATTTGAGCGAATATCAGCAGCGTCTGCAGGCGGTCGGCAGTGCCGGTGTGGAGGCCGGCCAGATGCAGGATTACCATCTATTCATTGGCAAGCTGGACGAGGCCATCATGCTGCAAAAGAAGCTTGTGGTGGCGGCAAAAAATGCCTTTGAAGAACGTAAACGCGCCTGGCTGGTAACCCGAACTGCCTGCAAGGCGGTCGGCAAAGTGGTGGAGCGCTATTATAAAGAGGAAACACTTAGGATCGTTCTGCGCGAACAGGGCGAATCCGATGACCGTGCCCAGTATATACGCCGTAAGCATGAGGATGAGGAGTAAGGTTCGCAGCCTGCGCCGTGCGCACGATTCGATTCTACTTGCCCATTCGTGCGCACGGCGCAGGCTACCTTGCTACATACTGCAAGACATCGTTTTTCTGCTTACCAACAAATCCTCCCTCGCTATCTTGCAGCTTGTAGCGTGCGCCACGCGCACGATTTAAGAAATCTCTGATGCGTTAATAAACGTCGTTCCCGCCCTTCGGCATTGCTCAGGATAAACTCCAGCGGGAAACTAGTGAGTCACTGAATTGTAAGCACTGGATTCCGGGTCTCCGCTACGCTTCGCCTGGAATGACGACCCATCAGAAATGCTTTAACTCTGCGTTGCCAATTCGTGCGCACAGCGCAAGCTGCTATGTGGCATGGCTATACCCATAAAGTGTTATACAGTTCTACGTCAAATAAAACCGCCAACAATCTATGCGTTGAGCGCCAGCACAGCGGCGCTCCTCTTGCCCCTGAAGCCTCACATTAAATCCATTAAACGATTTGCCATAGCATCATAACGAAGGCGTGATAGCCGCTACTGCCGTATTAATACCGCATGGCGTCTCCGTTTCCCACTGGCATAGTAATTGCCTGTTACAGTCCCGAGGTCCTGACCGTTTCGTAAGGACTTGCAATGGGGGTTTTCCTCAAGTTTTTTTCGCGCTGGCCGACAACAGCACTGTATTTGTAATCCGGCTCCTGAAGAACGCGAATCAAGCTCTTCGATAACATTATTGGATGATTGAGTATGTCAGCACCAAAAAACAAAGGTCATAGCGGCCAGACGAAGGCCAAGAGCAACAGCGATAAACCCACCTGCCCAGCACCGGTCTGCATCGTGTTGGATGGTTATTTGGATATCAGCAACGTGGGTGATCTGCACGCACGTTTGAAGGCTGCCTTGCAAGAGCGGCAGCCGATCGTTATTAATGCCAATAAGGTGGAGCGTGTCGATACCGCCGCCTTGCAAACCTTCATTGCCTTCAGCAAGGCAGCGCAACGGGAGGGCATGACATTCCAATGGCAAGGGCGCCCATCGGAGACATTTTGCGATTCCGCTAAGGTGCTGGGGCTCGGCGATATTTTGGGTTTGGCGGATTAGGAGGGAGTAAATGGCAAGTATTCTGGCGGTCGACGATTCCACGTCCATGCGGCAAATGGTGAGTTTCACGTTAAAGGGGGCGGGTTACGAAGTGGTCGAAGCAGTAGACGGCCAAGATGCGCTCAACATCGCTAAAACCAAGAAGGTCAATCTAGTTATTACCGACGTTAATATGCCGAATATGGACGGCATCTCGCTGATCAAGGCGTTGCGTGCGCTGCCTGATTACAAATTCACGCCCATGCTCATGCTCACCACCGAATCTGGCGAAACCAAAAAGGCTGAAGGTAAGGCGGCAGGAGCCACAGGCTGGCTGGTCAAGCCGTTTAATCCTGACCAATTACTGTTAACAATTAAAAAAGTATTGGGTTAAGTATGGCGATCGACCTTGCACAATTTCACCAGACCTTCTTTGACGAGAGTCTGGAGGGCCTGGATGCTATGGAGTCCGGGCTACTCAATCTGGATGTCGGCGCCGCCGATGTCGATGCCATTAATACCATATTTCGCGCTGCACATTCGATAAAGGGCGGCAGCGCCACCTTCGGTTTCAACGACATCGCTAAATTCACCCACGTCATGGAAACCCTGCTGGATGAAACGCGCAGCGGCAAGCGTAACGTCACGCAACAGGCGGTCGATATCTTGCTGGAATCGGTGGATTGCCTGCGTGAAATGTTTGCCGCTATCCATCATAAGGCCGATGTCAACGCCGCGCGCGTGGCACTTTTGCAGGGCAAGCTGGATGCCCTGCTGGGCAGCACGGGTGTGTCAGGCCAAGCTGCCAATGATGGCACCCAAGCAGCGGCGCAAAATGCCGGCTGGAAGATCGCCTTCCGTCCTCTGTCGCATTTGCTGTGCAATGGTAATGACCCGGTGCGTTTGTTCCGCGAACTGCAGAGCCTGGGTGGCGTTGATGCCGTGGCCGATATGGACAATCTCCCGTCGTTCGAGGAATTACAACCGGAAAATTGCTACCTCGCTTGGGACATTACCTTAACCGGCATGGCCAATGAGGCGGAGGTTGCTGACGTATTTGCCTGGGTGGAGGGCGATTGCGAATTAACGATCACGCCTCTGGAAGCGGCGACGGTTGAAAAATCGAGCATGCCGCTCCCCATAGTCAGCGCTGCCCCGGCTTCCGAGACGATAGACAATAATACGCAATTTGAAAGACGCGTGGCGACCACCGATCGCCGTACCGGCGCCGCTACCGATAATGCCTCGATCCGTGTGAGCATCGACAAGGTCGATACCCTGGTGAACATGGTGGGCGAATTGGTAATTACCCAATCCATGCTGAAACAACTAGGCGAAGATTTCGATATGGGGCGCATTCACAAATTGCGCGATGGACTGCTGCAACTGGAACGCAATACCCATGAGCTGCAAGAGAGCGTGATGCGCATCCGCATGTTGCCTATGAGCTTCGTATTCAACCGCTTCCCGCGCATGGTGCACGACCTCAGCCAGAAGCTCGGCAAAAAAGTCGAGATCAAAATGCTGGGTGAGCAAACCGAGCTGGATAAAACCGTCATGGAAAAGATCGGTGATCCATTGGTGCACTTGATACGCAACTCGCTCGATCACGGCATTGAAATGCCCGAGATGCGCCGGGCTGTGGGCAAGCCCGAGACCGGGACATTAAAACTAAATGCCTACCATAAGGGCGGCAATATCATCATCGAGATCAGCGATGACGGTGCTGGCATCAACAAACAAAAAGTGCTCAAGCGTGCCATAGAACGTGGCTTGGTTAAGGTGGGCGAGACGCTTTCCGACGAGAAGATTTATGAGCTGATCTTCATGCCGGGCTTTTCCACCGCCGAAGTAGTGAGCGATGTATCGGGGCGCGGCGTGGGCATGGATGTGGTGCAGCGCAACATCAAGGCACTCGGTGGCGCGGTGGAAATTAATGCCAAAGAAGGCATCGGCACGATCATTAGCATTCGCCTGCCGTTGACCTTGGCCATCCTCGACGGCATGTCGATCGCCGTTGCCAATGACATATTCATTATCCCCATGACCTTTATCGTCGAATCGCTGCAACCCGAGAAGCGGGATATTAAGACCGTTGCCGATAAAGGC
>DATECT010000056.1:0-3334 GCA_035286765.1 Gammaproteobacteria bacterium | reverse complement strand
GATATCGGCATGATGGAGCGGGTATTGGAAAATCTTATTGAGAATGCCCTGCGTTACACGCCAGCGGGGGGCACGGTCACGGTTTCCATAATACCCGCCGGGGACTGCATTCACCTGCAAGTGGCCGATACCGGCTGCGGCATCCCTGCCGCCGATTTGCCGCATATCTTCGACCGCTTTTATCGCGTGGAGAAGGCCCGGCAAGATAACGGCGACGGCGCCGGTCTGGGACTGGCGATCGCCAAGCGCATTCTTGATCTGCACGGTAGCCTCATCGAGGCCCACAGCGTGTCCGGCCAAGGCACGACGTTTCGTTTTTATTTGCCGGCCTGGCGCGCGGACCTTCCGGCGTAGTAACTCCACTTTTTGTTTCCCGATTTTATCGCACGGAATAATGTGATAAAAACGTGACGTTTTTGTGACGATGCCGTGATTTCTTATCGCCTATAGTTGAGCGCGTCTTAGTTGTGGAACAGTGCTTAACTTCTACCGTTGTTTCTTCCCGCCTGAAGACCGCATCCATGAATGCTGTCTTCGCTTTCCAAACACGTCAGCATACTCGATTAGATAAGGAGGTCTACGATGGAGCGAATCAAATTATATCTTGCCGCAAGTTCCTTGATGGCGCTGGGCATGGCGCCGGGCGTGCCGGTCGCGGAGCCGGAAGACGGCCAGCGTTATCAAATCACCGTCACTAACCTGACGCGCGATCAGCAATTTACCCCGATCCTGGTTGCCAGCCACAGGGCGGGCGTGAATATCTTTACCTTGGGGTCGCCCGCCAGCGGGGTGTTGGCCACCTTGGCTGAAGAAGGCAATACTGCTCCGCTCGCGGCGCAATTGTCGAGCATGTCCGCCGTTAAAGACGTGGTATCCGGCAACGGTCTGCTTAACCCCGGGCAGACGGTTACTTTAACGGTGCGCGGCGACGGCGCGTTCAATCGAATCAGCGTCGCATCGATGTTGATTCCCACCAATGACGGATTCTTCGCGCTCAATAGTGAGGAAGTTCCGCAGGGCAATGCCGGCAAGACCTTCTATTCTCCCGCCTATGATGCCGGCAGCGAGAGAAATGATGAATCGTGTACGTCCATTCCGGGGCCTTTTTTCGCCGAGTGCGGTGGTCCAGGTGGCGGCGAAGAGGGCTATGTGCATATCCATGCGGGTATTCATGGAATAGGCGACCTGGACGCCAGCCGCCGCGATTGGCGCAACCCGGTGGCCAAGATCGCGGTGCGTAAAATTCCTTAGGAGGCATCAATCAATACAGCGAACATTTTAGCGAGGCATTATGAACCATTGAACAGGAGGTTAAACAGATGAAGACTCAACAGATGAAAGCAGGACGCCGCGAAATGTTGAAGAAAACGCTCTACACGGCGCTGGCCGCGTCCACGCTCGGATTGCCGGGCGGCGCGCAGGCCGCGAAATTTGCCGGCACGGTACACGGCGTGTGTTTCCTGGGCGGTAAAAATTGCAAGGTTACCTACGTGGATTTGGGGCTGTTGCCCAAGACGAACGGCACGCCGATTTATGTCTTTCCGGCGGATCGCCCGAATCCCCTGGATAGGGGCGGCAATTACCGGCCGGAGCGGTTGCAGAATAACGTCTTTGCCGGTTCGGGAAAGAATTGGCTGGCGTTCAACATAACCAGCGGTAGCGTCAGATTATTCGCCAGCACCGACGGCACCACTACGATTGAATCCACGCAGCCCACGCCGCCCGGAAGTCCTGCGCGCGACCTTACGACGAATCCCTTCAAGAGTGAAGAGGAAATCTTCGTGGCGCGCGACCGAGGCGAGGTGATCGTCACACCCTTGAACGAGGTGATCGATTGTCCCATCACCGACGCCACGCCCGGCGACGTGGTGGTGGACCTGAATCCCACGGTCGGGCCGTTTTGTAAGCGCAGCGCTTGAGGAATGGTGCGCAAGGCACCGTGCTGTGATGGAAATATGATTTTTTCGTGAGCCTGTCGTGATGATGCCGGACTATATTGGTGCGGCATCAATAATCCGCATCAATAATCCACATTAAATGGAGGTTGCTATGAAGTTCTATAAAATAATGATTGGCATGATCGCGCTATTGTTCAGCATTCCTTACGGCTACGCGGGCGGCTCGGTGCCGAACGGTTGGCATCAGGGCCAGGAGATTTACTACATAGATCAAGGCTTGGAGAAGGATAACCGGGAAGGCAAGAGCGATATTTTTCTCATCGGCGGTAATCGCAAGTTTCAGGCCAATGTAGTGCTGACGGTGCCGGGCGATAAGGGCTATTCTCCGCACTGGGATGTCGTCGTCGTCCATAGCGCGGCGGGCATTACCGTGCAGGATATTCTCAATTCCGGCCTTGCCTCCGCGCAGTTCGCCGGCGGCGGCCCCTTGTTTGATGACCATCGTAATATTGTAGAGGCGGCTCGCCGTGGTTTGGTGACCCTGATCGAGCCGGGCCTGGTGGTGCTGTGCCCGATAGTCTCCGAGGCCGCCGCGCACGCGCCGGGCAAGACACCCGTGCCGGAGGTCTTCGAGCCCCTGACCTCAAGCTCCACCTTTTGATGCGCCCGCGGGGTAAGGCGTGCGACAAAAATGTGATCTTTTCGTGAACATGCGGTGACTGGATGCAGGTATCTTAGCAAGCGGTAGGCCCAAAAGGCTGCAAGTCATTAATCCCATTTGATATTGATAAAGGAGTTTAGTAATGAATAATACCGCTACATTCAAAGGCCTGATGTTGGCCACCGCAGCCGCCGGTTTATTTGCCGCCGCCGGCATGGCCGCCGCCGATACTATGATGGACAGCGGCGCCACAGGCAAGATGCACTGCGAGGGCGTGAATTCCTGCAAGGGCAAGGGCGACTGCAAGGGCGCGAACGACTGTAAGGGCAAGAACAGTTGCAAAGGCCAGGGTTTTCTCGATATGAGCAAGGAAGACTGCGAGGCCGCCAAGGCGAAGATGAAAGAAGATGAGATGATGAAAAAGGGTTAGTATGAGTCAAGCAGGCCGCGAGGCGTGAGTCTCGCGGCCACCCCTTGGCCTGCGGCCTTACCGCTCACCCTCGCTATGCCATCCTCGCTGCGCGGGAAGTGCGAATAAATTCGCACCTACCCCCGTAACCCGCCTGATTTTCCTTATCTGCCGATAAGCCGGCGCCCGACTGGCATACAAATTGCCTCGTTAGCCTAGCAAATGTCTGCACTTGCCTGTGTTAGTAGAGGATGAGTATGTCAGAAATCATTTCAACATTGCCGGTTCAGGCCGCGCCCGTGGCCCAGGCCAAGGCGCCTGCCGGCGCTGCCGCGCGCCCTGCTGCGAATGAGGCGGCTGGGGCCG
>DATECT010000055.1:0-5374 GCA_035286765.1 Gammaproteobacteria bacterium | reverse complement strand
TATGACTCATCACAGTTCCTTTTTCAGATTACAGGTAAAAAAAAGCGCCCACCCCCGGGGAAAGGTATTCCCGAGAGAGTGGACGCCGTTGTCCAAATAAGAGGCCGCCGTTGGCCTATTTAGGGGTGTATAAAACTGCTGTTACTATGCTGCTGGTAATTCACCGCCGCCATTGGTGGTGATATTGAGGTAACCTAACCAAATTTGTACGATATCAATTCCTCTGCGGTAATAATGCTGTCCGCTACCTCGGCAATGCGTTTGTTGCGGTTCATGGCCATCTTGCGCAGGGTTTGGTAGGCGGTATGCTCCTCGACCTTGGCGCGTTTCATGAGGATGCCCTTGGCACGATCGATATGTTTGCGCTCCTGCAGGCTGAGATTGGCCTTCTCTAATTCCCTTTGCAAATTCTGCACTTCGTTAAAGCGGGCAATCGCTATTTCCATGATGGGCTTAACGCGTTCGCTGCGCAGTCCATCCACGATATAGGCGCTGACGCCCGCCTTGATGGCGGCGCTGCTGGTCTGTGAATCGCCCTGCTGGGTGAATATCACGATCGGGCAGGGCTGGCATTCGTATAAACGGGTTAAATGCTCGATAGCGGCCGGGTTAGACGATGACATTTCGATAACCGCGAGCTCTGCTTTGGACTTGCTCATCTGCAATAACAGGCGGTGGGTGTTGGCCAATTTGGCGACGATGAAATAGCCCGCCGCGCGTAATCCTTGTTCCAATACCATCGTCCTCTCATTGTTTTCCCCAACCAGTAACACACGCATCTTTCTACCCCCTCGTTGCGAGTTGCTTACTTACATGTTCAGCAATAACTATGCCAGCGATAAAAAATCGTGGTGTTTTTTACGGCGCATCTAATGATGCGCTGCGCTGCGGACGCAACACGGGTGGATTAGACGGTGGATTTTTTTGCACCAATTGCGGGAGTGCGTGGCGGGCCGTGATCGTCTTTGGTGCGCGTTGCTCACACAGATTGATGGACGGCCCTGAGACGCACCATGCATTGGCAGATAAAAGTAAATAAAAACAAGTATCTATATGTTAAAAATCGTTGTGGCCCACATATTGCTATGGGTGATTTAGATAAAGAAATTTTTGTTGGTGGAGACGCTTTGTGAAAGAAAAACTGGTACTCATCGGTAACGGCATGGCCGGGATGCGCGTGATCGAGGAATTGCTCGATCTGGCGCCGGACTTGTACGACATTACGGTGTTTGGCGCCGAGCCTTATGGCAATTACAACCGTATTTTGTTGTCGCCGGTGCTGGCGGGCGAGAAGACCATCGATGAGATCATGCTCAACAATGAGCAATGGTATATCGATAATAACGTCAAGCTGCACAAGGGCAAGGAGGTGGTGGAGCTTGAGCGCGGCAAGCGCTTGGTCATCGCCAAAGACGGCACTGTCGAAAGCTATGATCGCCTGTTGATCGCCACCGGTTCCGAGCCTTTTATTATCCCCGTGCCGGGCAATGCCCTGCTGGGCGTGATTACCTTCCGCGATATTCACGATGTAAACGCCATGCTGAGTGCCGCCAAGCAATATCGCCATGCGGTGATCATCGGCGGCGGCCTGCTCGGTTTAGAAGCGGCCAATGGACTGCTCGCCCAAGGCATGAAGGTCACGGTTGTGCACTTGAGCGACACGCTGATGGAGCGCCAATTGGATTCGGTTGCCGGGCAGATGCTGAAGAAGTCGCTAGTGGAGCGCGGCCTGCAGTTCATCATGGGCGCGACCACCGAAGAGATCATCGGCAAGCAGCGTGTGCAGGGCGTGCGTTTCAAGGATGGCCGCGAGATTACCGCCGACCTGGTGGTGATGGCAGTGGGCATCCGTCCTAATTTCGCGCTGGCGAAAAAATCAGGCATTCACTGCGAGCGCGGCGTGGTGGTGAGCGACACCATGCAAACCTACGATCCGCGCATCTATGCGGTGGGCGAGTGCGCGCAACACCGCGGCAAGACTTATGGCCTGGTCGCGCCATTATTTGAAATGGCCAAGGTATGTGCGAACCACTTGGCGCAGATCGGCTACGGGCGCTACCAAGGCTCGGTTACCTCCACCAAGCTCAAGGTGACCGGCATTGATGTATTTTCCGCGGGCGATTTTACCGGCGATGATTCCACCGAGGATCTGGTATTGCAGGACGCGGCGCGCGGCGTCTACAAAAAGATCGTACTCAAGGATAACCGTATCCACGGTGCGGTGATGTACGGCGATACCGGTGACGGTGCGTGGTATTTCCAATTGATGCGCGAAGGCGCCAATATCGCCGATATCCGCAATCACCTGATGTTCGGTCAGGCGCACTTGGGCGACTCCGGGCGTGGCGGCGAGTCGCGCGCCTCGCAGATGAGCGACGCTATGGAGGTATGCGGCTGCAACGGCGTGTGCAAGGGCACCATCGTAAAGGCGATCACTCAGAAGGGCTTGTTTACCGTTGACGAGGTACGCGCCCACACCAAGGCGTCGTCCTCGTGCGGCTCATGCACCGGCCTGGTGGAGCAAATCCTGGCCTCCACGGTGGGCGGCGATTATTCCGCTGCGCCGGAAATAAAACCAATGTGTCCATGCACTGATTCGCCGCACGACGAGGTGCGCAAGATCATCCGCGCGCAACATCTCACTAGCATCCCCGCCGTGATGCAATATTTGAAGTGGCGTACGCCGGACGGTTGCGCCAAGTGCCGCCCGGCGCTGAATTATTATTTGATCTCGACCTGGCCGCACGAGGCGCAGGACGACTATCAATCGCGCTTTATCAACGAGCGCGCCCACGCCAATATTCAGAAAGACGGCACCTACTCGGTGATACCGCGCATGTGGGGCGGGCTGACCAACGCGCATGAACTGCGCACCATTGCCGATGTCGCCGATAAATTTAGCATCCCCACGATGAAGGTCACCGGCGGGCAGCGCATCGATCTGCTCGGCGTGAAAAAAGAAGACCTGCCCGCCGTGTGGGCGGACTTAAACAAGGGCGGCCTGGTGTCGGGTCATGCCTATGCCAAGGCGCTGCGCACGGTGAAGACCTGCGTCGGTAAGGAGTGGTGCCGCTTCGGCACGCAAGATTCCACGGCCATGGGCGTCAAGCTGGAAAAGATGACCTGGGGTTCGTGGACGCCGCATAAAGTAAAGATGGCCGTGAGCGGTTGTCCGCGCAACTGCGCCGAATCGACGATCAAGGATTTCGGCGTGGTCGCGGTGGATTCCGGCTGGGAGTTGCATGTGGGCGGCAACGGCGGCATCAAGGTGCGCGTCACAGATATGCTTTGCAAGGTCAGCACCGAAGACGAAGTGCTGGAATACGCCGGTGCGTACATGCAACTTTACCGCGAGGAGGCGCGCTATCTCGATCGCACCTCGCATTGGATCGAGCGCGTCGGGCTTTCCTATGTGAAGCAAAAAATCGTTGATGACGCGCCGAATCGCAAGGCGCTGTACGAGCGTTTTCTCGATTCGCAGAAATACGTCCAAGATCCCTGGGAAGAACGTGCCACTGGAGCGCATAAAAATGAATATATCCCCATTAAACAGATTGCCTGACGTCATGCCGCAATGGATAGCCGTAGGTAGTCTCGCCGACATCCCGCGCCTGGGCGCGCGCGTGGTGCAGGTGCCCGCAGGCGACATCGCCGTATTTCGCACCGGCGATGACGAGGTATTCGCGCTGCGCGACAAATGTCCGCATCGCGGCGGCCCGCTGTCGCAAGGCATTGTGCACGGGCATCGCGTGGCCTGCCCGCTGCACGGTTGGACCATCGAACTGGATTGCGGCGAGGCGGTGGCGCCGGATAAAGGCTGTGCGCGGAGTTATCCCGTCAAACTGGAAGGCGGTGTGGTTTACCTGTCGTTGACACCTAATCCGGTATAACAGGCCAAGCATAACTACAAATCCCCCCTACCCCCCTTTGTCAAAGGGGGGAATGGACAGAGGTTTTTTACCAAAGGGGGGCCACTAAGTGCCCCCCTTTATCATCTGTCGAAGGTGAGGGGAATGGACAGAGGTTTTTACCAAAGGGAGATGGGCCACCAAATCCCCTCTTTGATCACCAAGGGGAGACGGGGCACTAACCCCCCCTTTGACAAAGGGGGGCAAGGGGGGATTAAGGTTGTGCTTCAGCACACACCCTTGGGGTCTCAATAGGGCGAAATAAATACTAAATCGCCCCGCCGTAAATAATTTATCAGGAGTTTTTAGAATGAAATTGCAAAAATTCGTTAATGCCGGCCACTGGCCAACATTGGTGGCTGCCTTCCTCTATTTCGACGTGAGCTTCATGGTGTGGGTGGTGCTGGGGCCGCTGTCGCTTTATTTAACGCAAGGCTTGGGGCTCAGCATCGAAGAGAAATTCACCATCGTCGCCATCCCCATCTTGGCGGGCGCCTTGCTGCGCGTGCCCATGGGTATGCTGGCCGACCACATCGGGCCTAAGCGGGCCGGGCAGTTCGGCCAATTGGTCATTATAGTGGCGTTGGCCTATGCCTGGCTGATGGGGTTGGAGTCCAAGCTGGCGGTAGAGATTTTCGGCGCGATACTCGGCCTGGCCGGCGCGAGCTTCGCGGTGGCGATCCCGCAGGCGAGCCGCTGGTATCCGCCGGAGTACCAGGGCATCGTGCTGGGCATCGCGGGCGCGGGCAATGTCGGCGTGGTGTTCGACTCGCTGCTGGTGCCCTGGCTCGCGGAGACCTTCGGCTGGCAAGCCGTGTTCGGGTTTCTGTTAATACCCGTGGTCATCGTATTTCTGCTCTATTGTTGGATGGCCAAGGACGCGCCCGATAAACGCATTCCCGTTACGCTAAAGAATTATGCAATGGTATTAAAAGACAGCGATACCTGGTGGTTCATGTTCTTTTACTCGATTACCTTTGGCGGCTTTGTCGGCTTGGGCAACGCCCTGCCTCTCTATTTCACCAATTGGTATCACGCCTCGGGCATCGCGGCAGGCATGATGGTGGCCGCCGTGGTGGCGGCGGGTTCCATGTTCCGTCCGGTGGGCGGCTGGGTGGCGGACCGCATCGGCGGCATCAAGTCCTTGCAGATGTTGTTGAGCATCGTGGCCCTGTGTTATCTCGTCATCGGTTTCATGCCGGAAGGGCCTGCGCCTGCCGCATTAAATATGGCCTCGTCAAAGGTCGCCGGCTGGGGATTGTTTGAATTGCCCGCCGTGGCCTGGCTGGCAGTGGCCATTTTTTTCGTGGGCGCCATGGCCTTGGGGATGGGCAACGGCTCGGTGTTCCAGCTTGTCCCGCAGCGTTTTCGCCGCGAGATGGGCGTGGTCACCGGACTGGTGGGCGCGGCGGGCGGCGTGGGCGGTTTCTTTCTGGCAAAGACGCTAGGTCTATCCAAAGGCATGA
>DATECT010000054.1:0-3054 GCA_035286765.1 Gammaproteobacteria bacterium | reverse complement strand
ATTTACGAAGTAGATGCGGCGCATATGCTCATCATTACCACGGATCGCCTCTCCGCCTTCGATGTAGTATTGCCTACGCCTATCCCGGGCAAGGGTGAGATACTCACCAGCATGGCGAATTTTTGGTTTGCGCGCACCCGGCACATCATTGCCAACCATCTAAGCGGTATTGCCCCGGAGTCTGTCGTGCAAGCGCACGAACACTCCCAGGTGACGGGCCGCGCCGTGGTCGTGCAGCGCTTAAGACCGCTACCTATCGAGGCGATTGTGCGCGGGTATCTAATTGGATCGGGTTGGAAGGAATACCAAGAGAGTGGTGCGGTATGCGGTATTAAGCTGCCTGCCGGTCTGCGCGAGGCAGAGCAGTTGCCCGAACCGCTCTTTACACCCTCCACCAAGGCGGAGGTCGGCGCGCATGATATGAATATCAGTTTTAGCGAGACCGTTCAATTACTCGGTGAAGAACTCGCCAACCAAGTGAGAGACGTGAGCCTTGCACTGTATCGAGAGGCGGCGGCGTATGCCTTGGCGCGCGGTATTATCATCGCCGATACCAAGTTTGAATTTGGCCTGAATGATAAGGATGAGCTGGTGCTGATTGACGAGGCCTTAACGCCGGATTCATCGCGCTTCTGGCCGCTGGAGGAGTATCGTCCCGGTTCCAACCCGCCCAGCTTTGACAAGCAATACGTGCGCGATTATCTGGAGAGCATCGGCTGGAACAAGCGCCCGCCCGCGCCGGAACTCCCTGTTGACGTTGTCGCACGCACGGCGGAGAAATACCGTCAGGCCCTGCGCCAGCTCACCCAATAGATGCCCGATAGCGACGAGATCGCGCTTGCGGTCGGCCTGCTACGCCAGGGCGGCGTGGTAGCGTTTCCAACCGAGACCGTCTATGGGTTGGGCGCGGATGCCCTCAACCCTGCTGCCGTGCAGCGCATCTTTACCATCAAGGGGCGACCGCAACATCATCCGCTGATTGTACACTTGGCGGATGTTTCACAGCTAGCGGAGTGGGCGCGTGACATTCCGCCCGACGCCTATGCACTGGCCGAGCATTTCTGGCCCGGCCCGCTTACCCTCATCCTAAAACGTGCCGCGCGTGTACCCGACAGCGTCACCGGCGGGCAAGATACCATCGGCCTGCGGGTGCCCAATCACCCCGTTGCATTGGCGCTATTGCGGCAGTTCGCCGGCGGCATCGCCGCGCCCTCGGCCAATCGTTTCGGGCGCATCAGCCCGACCCGCAAGGAGCATGTCAGCGCGGAGTTGGGCGACGCGGTGGATCTTATTCTGGAAGGCGGGCCGTGTAGCGTGGGCCTGGAATCGACCATCGTTAATTTAACCAGCGCGACACCGGCCATTCTGCGCCCGGGCCATATATCGGCTGCGGCGCTGGCCGAAGTACTGGGAAAGCCGGTAACCGGTCATGGCTCAGCGGAGCCGGCAGGTCCGCGCGCCTCGGGCATGCTCGAATCGCACTACGCCCCGCGCACGCCATTACGCCTCATTCCCACGCAGCAGCTATTGCAAGAGGTGAGCGCCTTACTGGCCTTTGCGCGGCGCGTGGCCGTGCTGGAGCTGGAGCGCACGCCGAGCAAGGTGCCCTATCTGGAGCGAGGGGTATATCACTACATCATGCCGAATACGCCCGAAGAATATGCACGACGTTTATATGCGACGCTGCGCGAGGCCGATGCGCAGGGCTGTGATTTCCTGTTCGTGGAGCAGCCGCCCGAGGACGAGGCCTGGTCGGCCATTAATGATCGCCTGCGGCGCGCCGCCAACGCGCATAAGGCTGCGTGATGAAACGAACGAAAAATTTACCGGCTGATCCACAAGACCGTCGTTTCACTGCCCCGTGGGAGAGGGTATTTAATAAGATACTGACGCCTTTCGAAGAGTTTATCCATAACCAAACCACCGGCAGCATTATCTTAATGGTGTGCGCCGTGCTCGCGCTGCTGCTTGCTAACTCCGGTTGGGCCGCTGCTTATCAAGCCTTCATTGAAACGCCGCTTAGTATCAGCATCGGCAGCTATACGCTGGCGAAGAGTTTGCACTATTGGGTAAACGAAGGATTGATGACGCTGTTCTTTTTCGTGATGGGGCTGGAGATCAAGCGTGCCATCTTGGTGGGTGAACTGGCCAGTCCGCGCCTGGCGGCGCTGCCTATTATCGCCGCGCTGGGCGGCATGATAGTGCCGGCGTTGTTATACATTGCCATCAATGTCGGTCACGATACCCTGCGCGGCTGGGGTATCCCGATGGCAACCGATATCGCCTTTGCCGTGGGCGTAATGGTGCTGTTGGGGCCGCGCATTCCGAAATCGCTGGTCATGTTTTTGGTGGCTCTGGCCATTGTGGACGACCTTGGTGCGGTGCTGGTGATTGCCGCTTTTTATACCGACCATATCATCCTCTCCAGCTTAGCTGTTGCGGCCTTGCTGTTATCCTTGTTAATAGTGCTGAATTTTGGCGGTATCCGCCACCCGCTGCCGTATTTCCTTGTCACTGTAGCGCTGTGGTTTATGCTGCTCGATTCCGGTATCCATGCCACCATCGCCGGTGTGCTGAGCGCCTTTGCCATACCGGCACGCCCCAAATACGAGCCGCTGCGTTTCAGTGCGCACGTGCGCAGCTTGATAGATCGCTTCGAGGCCGGTAGCCGGCGCGACAAAGATATTCTTGCTAATGACGAACAGAATGCAATTGCACGCGCCCTGGAAGAGAGCGCCAAGATGGTGCGTGCGCCGCTGCAGCGCCTTGAGCACGCCTTTCATTTGCCGGTGATGCTGCTGGTCATTCCTATTTTCGCGCTTACTAATGCCGGTGTAGCAATTGACGCCGATATTTTCACGGCTGCGTTTTCACACCCGCTCACGCTGGGCATAGTAGCAGGCCTGGTGGCGGGGAAATTTATTGGAATCGCGGGCATCTGCTGGCTGGCGCTGAAATTAGGCATCGGGCAACTGCCGGAGCATACCCAATTCCGCCATATCGCCGGGGTGGGGTTGCTCGGCGGTATCGGTTTTACCATGTCATTATTCATTG
>DATECT010000053.1:0-3880 GCA_035286765.1 Gammaproteobacteria bacterium | reverse complement strand
CTACGACGCCGCATACCTCCGGCCCTACAAGCCGTCGCTAAGCCTATCGCCTTGCATGCTCGCAGTATGCTTATCTTGGAAGGCTGTGTGCAGCCCGCGCTGTCGCCTAATATCAATGCAGCCACTGCCCGCGTGCTGGATAAGCTCGGTATCACCGTCAAACATGCCGCTAGGGCTGGCTGCTGCGGGGCGTTGAGCCGGCATTTGGATGCGCACGAAGAGGCACTTAATTTCGCGCGTCGTAATATCGATGCCTGGTGGCCGTTTGTCGAGTCAGCGGAACAAGCGCCGAGGGAGCAGTTGCCGAGAGCGTCATCGGGAACGGGCGCCGAGGCCATCGTCATGACGGCCAGCGGTTGTGGCGTATTGGTAAAGGACTACGGTCATCTGCTACAGGATGATGCGCAATATGCCGCGAAGGCGGCGCGCATTGCAGCGATCAGCAAGGATATTAGCGAGATTCTTGCCGGCGAAGACTTATCGAGGCTTACTGCCGATAAAACCGCAGCCAAGCAAAAAATCGCCTTTCACTCGCCTTGCACCCTACAGCATGGTCAACAGTTAGACGGCGTGGTGGAGAAATTGCTGACTAATCTGGGTTTTGAACTGCTCACCGTCCCAGACGCGCACTTATGCTGCGGCTCGGCGGGCACTTATTCGCTATTGCAACCGGATTTATCGCAACGCTTGCTGGAAAATAAACTGGAGAATTTGCAATCGGGGTCGCCCGCTGTAATTCTGACCGCGAACATCGGCTGCCTCGCGCATATGCAGACCAAGGCCGCCGTGCCCGTGCGGCATTGGATAGAATGGGTGGCGGAGGCGATGGGTAAAAAACAGTAATGGGTGATGTGTAAACGGTGATGGGTAAAAACAAAAACCCATTACCCATTACCCATTAACCCGCCTCGATCAGTTTGCTCACGCCCACGCGCGTGCCGAACCACTTGTGGTTTTCCGGGTCCACCCCGATGGAATACACGAAGTCATCCAGCAGGCCGTCTTTCTGGCTGTAGCTCTTCCAGGTCTTGCCGTCGAAGCGGCTGACGCCCTTATTGGTGCCGGCCCAGAGCACGCCGTTTTTATCCACGGCCAGTGAGAAGATGAAATTGCCGGCCAAGCCATCGGCGCTGGTGTAGGTCTTCCATTGTTTACCGTCAAAACGGGACAGGCCGCTGCCCCAGGTGCCGAACCATTTGTTGTCGTCCTTATCGATGGCGACCGACATTACATAGTTCGGGTTGCTGGCAAGATTGCCTTTCTTCGGGTCGCTGTGGTGGCTGGAGGAGGGGATGTGCGGATTACCGGGGATGGCCTCCTTGAGATCGGCGCCGAGGCCATCTTTATGGGTGTAGCTCTTCCATTCCTTGCCGTCATAGCGGGTCACGCCGCCCTCGGTGCCAAACCAACATATCCCATTATTGTCGATGCCTAGGGCATACACCCATTTATCCGCCAGTCCCTCGGCCACGTGATAGGTTTTAAAGGTGTTATTGGCACCATCGAACCGGCTGGCGCCTTTCCAGGTGGCTACCCACATGGTGTTATTCTTGTCGAAGGCGATATCGTAGACCCACATATCGCCCAGGCCCTGGCCATCCTTATAGGAACTCCAACTGTGCGCTTTATCGGCCACACCATAGCCTTCCGGGGTGTAATTGGTCCAGGTCTTGCCATCGAATTTGGTGAGCCCACCGCCATAGGTGCCAAACCACTTGGCGCCGTCGGGGGCGATGGTGATTTTATATACACCCTCGCTCATGAAACCGCCGTGGGTGTTTTTCATCGTAAACAGGTCATGATCCTTCACCGTACGCATATCGTGGCGTAATGCCCCGCCATAGAGGCCCAACCATAGGTAATGGCCTTCAAAGGCAATACTCATGACCTTGGCCCGGGTCAGCACGTTTTCCCACTTGGGGGCCTTCGCCCCGGCGGGGGTGGCCGCTACGGCGTTGGGCGGGGTTGGAGTAGTTGCCTTGGGAGATTCTTGGGAGAGGGTGTTTTCGCTAGCCAAGGTGCAGGCGAGCAAGGCATAAAAGACATTAGTTTTCAATCTGTTGCGTACAGTCATGAGGGTTACCTAAGTCAAAGTGGGGGTTACGCTGAGCCGCTCGCGAGGCGCTAATTTAAAGATACGGATTGGTTTACCAAACCGGGTTCATAAGGCAGCCATTCAAGCAGCCGCCAAGCCATCAGTTATAATAGCAAAATCATAAAAAACTTCCCAGCGACGACTAGTTTAACGCGTCTAATCTACTGAAAACGAGCTTCTATTATGTTAGAATTTGACAATTAATTTGGCGCGCAAGGGTAATTGTGGCGTGAGAAGGACTTGGCAGGGTCCGCCTGCCGGGTAGCGCTCTAGCACGCGGTATACCACGCAGGACCGTACTATAAATTTTCCGCTAGAAATTCCGATGGCCTTGTGTCCTGCTGCCCAACAAGCCTCAGCTGTTTCGTCTACTACTCTGCTAGAGGCCGTGGGGCTTGAGTGCGTGCGGGGCGATCGTGTGTTGTTCACGAATTTAAACCTCGCTCTATACCCCGGCCAGTTGTTGCAAGTGGAGGGTTCCAACGGAGCGGGTAAAACCAGCCTGTTGCGCATACTATGCGGCTTGGCGGCGCCCAGCGAGGGCGAGGTGCGGTGGAATGGCCGGGCGATCCATAAGGTAAGACAGGAATTCATGGCGCAGGTCGCCTATATCGGCCATCATCACGGGATCAAGGGCGATCTCACGCCGGTGGAGAATATCCGTATCGCGCGTGGCCTGGGCCGCGCCAATGGCGCTGTTTCAATCGAGGAGGCGCTGCACAGGGTAGGGATGGACAGCTATAACGATGTGCCGGCGCGCAACTTATCGGCTGGCCAGAAACGACGGGTGACGCTAAGTCGATTATTGGCCACCCTTAACCAAGTTTGGGTGCTGGATGAACCTCTGGCCGCTTTGGATATCAAAGGGGTAGGACTTGTAGAGGAGATGTTATCGGAGCATCTCCTACACGGCGGGATGGCCGTTGTTACCACACATCAACCCTTGTCTGTGGGCCATGGCCGTATGACTCGCTTAAGTCTGGATTAGTATGAGTGACGCAGGCCTGCCCAAGGTATTCCTGGTCATTTTGAAGCGCGATTTAACGCTCGCGTTGCGTCGCCGTGCGCAAATCATGAACCCGCTTATATTCTTCGTTATCGTCATCACCCTGTTTCCCCTTGGCGTAGGCCCCGAACCCAATATCTTGCAGACCCTGGCGCCGGGCGTCATCTGGGTGGCGGCCCTGTTGGCGGCGATGCTGTCGTTGGAGAGCATCTTCCATTCCGATTTTGAAGACGGCACCTTGGAGCAATTGCTGATGACGCAGCACCCGTTATCGGTGACTATTCTGGCCAAGGTGACTGCGCATTGGTTGTTGGCCGGCCTACCGCTGTTGATCCTGGCACCGTTATTGGCGGTGTTACTGCACCTGCCCGGCGATGCCATTCAAGTATTGGTGATCACCTTGGCGTTGGGTACACCGATATTAAGCCTGATAGGGGCAATTGGCGTAGCCTTGACGGTAGGGCTGCGTCGCGGCGGCGTGCTGTTGTCCCTGCTGGTGCTGCCGCTGTATATTCCGGTGCTGATTTTCGGCGCCGGGGCAATCGATAGTGCATCGGGCGGGTTGCCGGTCTCTGCCCATCTTTCTATATTAGGCGCCCTGCTGGCCTTGTCGTTGAGCCTGTCGCCCCTAGCGGCAGCGGCGGCCCTGCGTATTAGCGTGGAGTAAATAAAGCATATGTGGCTTTGGTTTCATAAGCTGGGTTCTCCAAAATATTTTTGGACTATTTCAGCGCGGCTCATCCCTTGGATTGGCGGGCTCAGTGCGGTGTTAATTGCCG
>DATECT010000052.1:0-4804 GCA_035286765.1 Gammaproteobacteria bacterium | reverse complement strand
ACGGCGAAACAAGGCGGCGACCTGGGCTTGTTCGGCAAGGGCGTCATGGATAAGGCCTTTGAGGATAGTGCGTTTGCGCTCAAAGTGGGCGAGTTGAGCGGCATAGTGAAAAGCGGCTTTGGGTTTCACATCATTAAGGTGACCGAGATTAAACCGGCCCACGTCAAATCCTTCGAGGAGGCCCGCGCCGAGCTTGACAATGAATATCGCCAGCGCAAGGCTGAGCAGCAATTCTTTGAAAAGGCGGAAACCATGGCCAATCTGGTCTATGAGAATCCGGATACCTTGGAGATTGCCGCTAAAGAATTAGGCCTGCCCATCAAGACCAGCGAATTTTTCACTCGCAAAGGCGGCAGCGGCATCGCTGCGGAGCCCAAGGTTATTAACGCGGCGTTCAGTGACGAGGTGTTAGCGCGCGGTTATAACAGCGAGCCGATTGAAATCGCTGCCAATCACCGCGTGGTGATACGAATAAAGGAGCATAAGCCTGCATCGCCGCGTTCATTGGCGGAGGCCAAGCAGGATATTGCCGAGCAACTGCGTACCGAGGCTGCGCAGCAGAAGGCGCGCCGCGTAGGTGACGATATTCGCAAGCGTTTAACCGCAGGTGAAGATCCGCAAGTGCTGGCCAAGCAGTATCAAGTTAAATGGGAAAAGCCAGGCCCGCTAATGCGCGATGCCGGTGTCGCCCCCCACGCCATTGTGCAGGCCGCCTTTAGGCTGGAGAGGCCGGGTAAGGCGGCTGAGGCAAAGCATCCTATTACCGGCGGCGTGGCGCTGGATTCCGGCGATTATGCAGTGGTAGCTCTCTACAGCGTGCGTGACGGCAGTCCTGCGGCAATGGAGGCAGCGGAACGGTTGGCCCTGCAGCGCCAATTACAGCGCACGCGGGCGGAGCATGAATACCAACGCTTTGTCGACGAGTTGAGAAGAGACGCGAAGGTCGTAGTCCAACAGGATAAGCTTTGATCCAAATCTTCTCGAATACTATAGCTCGCGCCGTATTGGGCGGAAATATAAGTAGGAATGGTATTAACTAAAGTTTGTGCAGGTATGGCCGATAAGGGGAGAATCTAGCCTAACTTAGTGGCCTGACAGGATGGTGAAAAACTCCACTCTTGGATTTTTTCACCTCGCTGCGGCGCGAAGTGAGTTCGCACCCTGCTCCATTTCTCAAACGCTTACGTGTTTGAGAAAATGATGCGGCAAATCCGTGTGGCGCTTGGCAGGCTGTTTTTCAACAGACTGCTAATAAAATCAATGCCGGGTAAATGATTGACGGCTCTAAAGGCTGGTGATGGTTGGGAGAGGTATGTTGAAACAAGAATGTAAATTAGTCATCGAAAGCGTCAGCGAAGATGGCAGGAAGTTTCGCCCCAGTGATTGGATAGAACGCATCTCAACGTCATTGGCCAGTTTTGGCCCCGATCACCGGCTACAGTATTCCAAGACCGTCCAGCCGCGCATCGTTAATGGAGAGAAATGCCTGGTGGTGGATAAGTCGCTGCACGACAACAACCCGGCGGCCTACGACTATATCCTGAACTTCGCCAGGACCAACCGCCTGCGCGTGCATGAGGAGTGTGAATAAGTGACGAGTGGCTAGTAGCTAGTAGCCAAGTTGGTAAAGTCTATTCCTAGCTACTCGCATCTAGCCACTCGCTACTGTAGTAGTTAAACCATTTGTTTTTCGCGGATCTCGTCCAGAATTTTGCAGTCAATACATTGGGTGGCGGTGGGGCGCGCCTCCAGGCGGCGGATGCCGATCTCGACACCGCATACCTCGCAATATCCGTAATCACCCAGGTCTAGCTTGATCAGCGATTCATCAATCTTCTTGATGAGTTTACGCTCCCGATCGCGGGCACGTAATTCCATGGTGATTTCGGATTCCTGGCTGGCCCGGTCATTGGGATCGGGGTAATTGATGGCCTCGTCCTGCATGTGGTGGACGGTGCGATCGACTTCTTCCATGAGTTCGCGCTTCCATGCCTGCAATATATTGCGGAAATGGCTAACCTGTTTCTCATTCATGTAGTCTTCGCCCTTCTTTTCCTTGTAAGGCGTGAAGCCTAGCGCGGTTGTCTTTGATGCGTTGAGCTTAGTCACTGGCATCTACCATCTCCTAACGTCTATACTTTGAAAAATTAAATGCGTATATATACCAGAAAGCCTGTTTTAATGCAATAAATGCAGCGTTTTATACCCTTGCCCGCGGGTATTGGATGAGCCATTTTGGTTGTGCTACGGATTCAATATAAATAATGGCAGCGTCATCGGCTGAGTGAATAATAAAACTAAAGCAAACATCGGCTAAGCCGGCATTTTCTTTAACGTTGGCGGGTATCGCGCCGCCTGTTCGGCTAAACTAGGGCCTTTTGAGAGGCTGGTAATGACGGAATTAGCTGCGCTGATTTTTGATGTGGACGGTACCTTGGCGGACACCGAGCGCGACGGCCATAGGGTGGCGTTTAACCGGGCATTTGCCGAGGCCGGTTTAGACTGGCATTGGACGATCCCCTTGTACGGTGAGTTGCTCAAGATTACCGGCGGCAAGGAGCGTATCCGCTATTACCTGGATCACTACAATAGCGCCTATCAACGCCCCGCCGCATTGGATGATTTTATAGCCCGGCTGCACGCGGATAAAACCCGCCACTATACGCAGCTGCTGGCAGAGGGCAAGATCCCGTTGCGCAGTGGGGTCAGGCGTTTGCTGGAAGAGGCGCGTGACAACGGAATCCGTTTGGCCATCGCCACCACCACCACGCCGGCCAACGTCATGGCCTTGTTGGAGTATGCGCAGCCTGCCATCCCACCAGCTTGGTTCGAGGTCATTGCCGCGGGCGAAATAGTCCCCGCCAAAAAGCCCGCGCCGGACATTTATCAATACACCCTGCGGCAACTGCGCCTCACTCCCGCCCAGTGCCTCGCCATTGAGGACTCCGAAAACGGCCTGCAGTCGGCGCGCCAGGCCGGGATTGAGACGCTGATTACGGTAAACGATTACACGGCGCAGCAGGATTTCAGCGAGGCGGCCTTGGTGCTTGACCGGATAGGTGAGCCGGGACAGCCGTTTAAGGTGCTGGGCGGATTACCTGTATCCGCTAAGCCTTATCTGGATGTGGCGTTGCTGCGCCAAGTGCATGAACGTGCCGAACGGGCCGCTAGCGTGCGCTGACCGCGGCGGTCTTGGGGAAAAGTTCCAGCCACATGAGGGTGGCGCCGGCCACCGCCGCCGGCATGATCAGGAAATTGACGAAGGGGATGATGGTGGCGAGCAGGGTAGCCAAGCCAAAACTCAGCACCGGCAGGCGCTTTTGCGCCAATATTCGCCGTTGTTCGGCAAAGCTATGGCCGTGATTCGCCATGGGATAATCCAGGTATTGCAGGCTCAGTATCCAGCCGCTAAACAGCAGCCACAGCAAGGGCGCGATGAGATTAATGCCGGGTATGAGAAATAAGATCAGCAAGGGGATGGCCCAGGCAATGAAGTAGGCTATTTTTTTAAGCTCATTAAAAATACTGGGAAGAAGCTCGGCCAGCATCTTTGCCCATGCTTGATCGGTGGTGCGGTAGCCGGTTATGTGCTGCTCGACGGCCTCGGCCAGCAGCCCATTGAAGGGGGCGCCGATAAGATTGGCCAGCAGCGTGAAACTGAAGAAGATGAAGACCAGGGCGATGACGGCGAACAGCGGCCAGAGCAGCCACGCCAGCCAGTCCATCCAACCGGGCAGAAATGACAACAGCCAATCAATCAAGTGTCCGAATTGATTAAAGCCGAATCCGATCAATAGCGCAAAGACAACGACATTCAGCAGCACGGGAACGAATACGTAACGCCGCACGCCAGGCGCAAGGATGAGACGGAAACCACGCAGTAAATAGTGCGGACCGGCGGATAGTGTGGTGTTCATGTTATGGGTTCGCGTATAAAGGCAGATACAAGATACAAGATACAAGATGCAAGATACAAGATACAAGGTGAGGCGGCGCTGCCCCGCCGCCGAACGCCCCGCCGGGAGCGGGGCCGTAGTTTATGCGGAGCAGGGATAGCGCAGCATAAAACCTGTTAAACATTACAAAGATAGCGCAGCGCAGGTTTCTACGCTACGCATCCCGCTCCGCTTGAAACACGGGGCTTACATCCCTGTAAGCCCGTTCGGCGCTATCGCGCCTCACCTTGCATCTTTCCCCTGCCTTTATGCGCGCTGGCTTGGGCGATGTATTCTTGCTGCAACTCGCGCACCGTTTCCGCCACTTTTTTTCCGGCTATAAAGGCGTGGTCGGAATTGTAGTATTCCCACTCGCTATAACGCCCCGCCAACAGGATATCCTGATCTTCCAGCCAGGCACGGATGGTCGCCACATTGGAGCGTCGCGCATGGTCATAAACGACATAGGCGTAAGGCATGTCGACTTGATTGGCAACCAGGATGGGATCTTCGGCGTTAATAAAGCCAACCTTGCGGCAGTCCTGCAGGCAGCGTTGGATCAATGCCTCACTATCACAGGGCAGGGGTTTATATTCCGAATAAGTAATCTCGCAGGTAAAACCAAACCCGCCGGGCGGGTTATTGTGCGGGCTGACATTGCCCTGCGCAAAGATGCGGTGGAACACCGTATCTTCGGGATAATATATCCAGTGTTTATCAGTAATGTTTGCGCGGCCCACGCCGATATTCACGCAGCGCACCGACACATGGCGCAGTCCGGCTGCCGCATGGCGCACCGCTAAGGGCACTTCATTGCCCATTAAACGAATTAACACCGGCAGCGGCATGGTGCTGATTAAGTGCCGGTA
>DATECT010000051.1:0-3785 GCA_035286765.1 Gammaproteobacteria bacterium | reverse complement strand
CTCCGACCGCTTGGTCGAGTTTCCGCTGGGGGTGTTCGGTATCGCTCTGGCGACGGTATTGTTGCCGAGCCTCTCACAGACCCATGCGCTGAAATCGGTTGAACAGTTTTCGCGCACGCTGGATTGGGCGCTACGCTGGGTGTTGTTGATCGGCTTGCCGGCCACGGTAGGCCTGACGCTGCTGGCTGGGCCGTTGCTCACTACCTTGTTCCATTACGGCGAATTCAACGCGCATGACGTGCAGATGTCCACGCGCAGCCTCATGGCCTTCGGCATCGGCCTGCTGGCGTATATTTTGATCAAGGTGCTGGCCCCGGCCTTTTACGCGCGCCAGGATGTGCGCACGCCGGTGCGCATCGGCATCATTGCCATGCTCTCTAATATGGTCCTGAACGTGATTTTGGTCTTTCCGTTGCAACATGCAGGCCTGGCGCTGGCTACCGCGCTGTCGGCCTTTCTGAATGCAGGACTCTTGTATTACACGCTGCGCAAGACCGGCGCCTATCAACCCCTGCCGGGATGGCTAAGTTTCGCATGGCGCGTGGCGATGGCCAATGCCTTGATGGGGGTGCTGTTATGGATCGGCATGGGTGATTTAGCGGCGTGGTTGCAATGGGGCGCGCTGACGCGTGCCTGGCATTTGGCCCTGCTAAGTACGTTCGCCGTCGTGGTGTACTTGCTGACACTGTGGCTATTGGGCATACGTCCGCAAGCCTTGCTGATGAAACCGGTTAGCGAGTAACACGTTAAGCATGTATTACCCCGCCTGGGTAGATTACAATTGCGGCTTTGCCACTGAGTGTAATCACCGGCGATGGAGCTTATCCGCGGCCTTTATAATCTGCGCGCACGGCATGTGGGCTGTGTGGCGACCATTGGCAATTTTGATGGTGTCCATCTGGGCCATCAGGCAGTATTAGGGCAGTTGGCGGAAAAGTCGGCGGAGTTGGGCTTGCCCTCCGTGGTCATCACGTTTGAGCCCCAACCCCAAGAGTTTTTTGCGCGCGGCCCGGTCCCGCCGCGTCTGACCCGCCTGCGGGAAAAGATCCAGGCCCTGCGGCGCTACTCGGTAAATCGCGTGGTATGCCTGCGCTTTAATCAGGCCCTGGCGGCAATGCGCGCCGAGGACTTCATCGATAAGTTGCTGGTTAAAGGGCTGGGTGTGCGCTACTTGGTGGTGGGCGATGATTTTCGTTTTGGCCAGGGGCGGCGCGGCGATTTCGCGATGTTGCAGGCCGCCGGTGGGCGGCACGGTTTTCAGGTCGTGAATATGCACACCTTTAGCATAGACAATATGCGTGTGAGTAGCACGCGCATCCGCGAGGCTTTGGCGTCCGGCGATTTGGCAACGGCGGAAAAATTATTAGGACGGCCTTACCGTATGTCGGGGCGCGTGGCCCACGGCGATAAGTTTGGCCGTAAGTTGGGCTTCCCGACCGCCAATATCCATTTGCATCGAAAGGCCACGCCGGTGCAGGGTATTTTTGCCGTGGAGGTATTCGGCTTGAGCCAGGAGCCGATTGCAGGCGCGGCCAATGTCGGCACGCGCCCGACGGTAGATGGCACGCGCTGCTTGCTGGAAGTTCACCTGCTGGATTTCGACCAGGATATTTACGGGCGGTATGTGCAGGTGGAGTTTTTGCACAAGCTACGCGACGAAGTGCGCTTTGCTTCGCTGGATGAATTGAAAGACGCGATAGCCAAGGACTGCGAGCAGGCGCGTGAGTTTTTTATTAAAGGCAGATATAAGATGCAAGATACAAGATACAAGTAAAAGCCCTGTTTTTAGGTTTACTTGTATCTTGTATCTTTTCCCTTGTATCTGCTTTCAGAGGCTATTGTGACCGATTACAAAGACACACTAAATTTGCCGCAGACCGATTTTCCGATGAAGGCGAATCTGCCGGTGCGCGAGCTGGAGATTCTCAAGCAATGGGAGGAACTCGGCCTGTATGCGAAGCTGCGCGAGACCGGGCGGGGCAGGAAAAAATTCGTGCTGCACGATGGGCCGCCTTATGCCAATGGCGAGATTCATATCGGTCATGCGGTGAACAAGGTGTTGAAGGACATCATCGTCAAAGCCAAGACCCTGAGCGGCTTTGATTCGCCCTACGTGCCGGGTTGGGATTGCCACGGCCTGCCTATCGAGCTGATGGTGGAAAAAAAGATCGGCAAGGCGGGCGTGAGGGTCGATGCGAAGGCGTTTCGCCAAGCCTGCCGCGCATATGCCAGTCAGCAGGTCAATGGCCAGCGCGAGGATTTTAAGCGCCTCGGCGTGAGCGGGGATTGGGAACATCCCTATCTCACCATGGATTTCAAATTCGAGGCGGACATCATTCGTTCGCTAGGCCGGATTATCCAAAACGGCCATGTGTATAAGGGCTTCAAGCCGGTGCACTGGTGCGTGGATTGCGGCTCGGCGCTGGCCGAGGCGGAAGTGGAGTATGAAGACAGAACCTCGCCTGCGATTGATGTGCGGTTTGCGGTAATCGATGAACAAGCCTTCCTGACGCGCTGCCATCTGGCCCCGGAACATGAAGGGAGTGGCCCTATTTCCGTGGTGATCTGGACGACTACGCCGTGGACCCTTCCGGCAAACCAGGCGGTTGCGCTAAATCCTGAGTTGGAATATGTGTTGGTGCAGTGCGCTACGCAACGTGGCGACGAGCGTTTGTTGCTGGCAGAGGCGCTCATGAAAGATGCCATGCTGCGCTACGTTATCGATGAGTATCATGTGGTGGCCTATTGCCGCGGTATTGATCTCGAAGGTATCAAGTTACAGCACCCCTTTTATGCACGAGAGGTGCCGGTGATTTTGGGCGAGCACGTCACTACCGAGGCGGGTACGGGTGCCGTGCACACCGCGCCCGGCCATGGTCAGGACGACTACGTGGTGGGCATGCGCTACGGATTGCCGGTCGATAATCCGGTGGGCGCGGATGGGAAATTCTTGCCCGGCACCGAATTGTTCGCCGGTGAATATGTGCTGCAGGCCAACAAACATGTGTTGGAAGTGTTGCAGATGCATGATGCACTGTTACATGCCAACACCTTGCAACATAGCTATCCGCACTGCTGGCGCCACAAGACCCCGATTATTTTCCGCGCCACGCCGCAGTGGTTTATCAGTATGGACCGGCACGGTCTGCGCGCCGCAGCCCTGGGTTCGATTAAAGAGACACAGTGGATTCCCGACTGGGGCCAGGCGCGTATTGAGGGCATGGTGGCGGGGCGCCCAGACTGGTGTATCTCGCGCCAGCGTACCTGGGGCGTACCGATCGCCTTGTTTGTGCATAAGGAAAGCGGCGCATTGCACCCTGACACCCAAGGTCTCATCGAGCAAATAGCGCAGCGCGTGGAGCAGGGTGGTATCGATGCGTGGTTTGCACTGGACCCGCAAGAATTGCTGGGCGCGGAGGCTGCACACTATGACAAGGCGGCGGACACGCTGGACGTGTGGTTTGATTCGGGCGTCACGCACGCCTGCGTGCTGGAGCAGCGTGCCGGTCTGGATGGCGTGCCTGCCGATCTCTATTTAGAAGGTTCGGATCAACACCGTGGTTGGTTCCAGTCCTCGCTGTTGACCTCCGTCGCCATGCGCCGAACGGCCCCTTACAAAGCAGTGCTGACGCACGGGTTTACCGTGGACGCCAAGGGTCAGAAGATGTCCAAGTCCAAGGGCAATGTGGTGGCGCCGCAGAAGGTGATCAATACCCTGGGTGCCGATATTCTGCGCTTATGGGTGGCCTCCACCGATTATCGCGGCGAGATGAATGTCTCGGACG
>DATECT010000050.1:0-4726 GCA_035286765.1 Gammaproteobacteria bacterium | reverse complement strand
TGATCGGGCAATAATTCAAGCAGATGTTTGACGGGTGCGGCCAAGCCGCGCGCATCGGGATTGCGGCTGTTATACCAGACTGTGGGCCGCGCTTCCATTACCGTATGGGTGGCGCGCGCCGCGCGCAGGCGCAGCGGTTGGATATCGAGATGGAAGTGGCTAAAGCTGTGGCGCAGCGTGGGCCAAGCCTGAATATCGGTGACGGCATAGCCCAGGCGCTGTTGGCACCAGTCGGCGAGTTCCTGGCGTGTGCCGCCGTATTCGGGGAGGCTCCACAGCCCGCCCCAGATGCCGCTGGGCGGACGCTGTTCGAGCAGCACCTCGCCGCGCGCATTGCACAGCATTAGCAGTGCGGTCGCACGCACCGGCAGGGTCTGCCGGGGCTTGGGCGCCGGGTAGTCGGCTACACGGCCTTGGTGGTATGCGGCACAGCCAACGCTGAGCGGACACGCCGGGCAGGCCGGACGCGTGCGCGTGCACACGGTCGCGCCGAGGTCCATGATGGCTTGCGTGTAGTCGGCGGCGGCGCGGGCCGGGGTGTGCTGCTCGGCCAGCGCCCACAATTGCTGCTCGATGTCTTGCTTGCCGGGCCAGCCCGGAACAGCGTGGAAGCGGGTGAGTACGCGCTTTACGTTGCCGTCCAGAATCGGCTGACGCTGGCCCGTCGCCAAGGCCAGGATCGCCCCGGCGGTGGAGCGCCCGATGCCGGGTAATTTTTGCAGGGCCTCGATGTCGTGTGGAAACCGGCCGTGGTGTTCGGCGCGGATTATTTGCGCGGCGCGGTGCAGGTTGCGCGCCCGCGCGTAATAACCGAGGCCGGTCCACAGATGCAGCACGCTATCGAGCGGCGCGGCGGCCAGGCTTTGCAGGTCGGGGAAGTGTTGCATGAAGCGTTCATAGTAAGGGATGACCGTGGCGACTTGGGTTTGTTGCAGCATGATCTCGGAGACCCACACGCGGTAAGGTGTGGGGTTGAGTTGCCAGGGCAGGTTTTTGCGCCCGTGCCGGGCAAACCAGCTTAATAAACGCCGGCTGAAATCGGAGGAGTCGTTCACGCAGTTGCCAGCCTATTGGAACAGGCCCTTGAGTTTGTCCTGAAGTTGTTCATCCAAGCGCTGTTTCAGTTCTTCGCGCTTCTGTTCGATCTCGGCCTTGGCGCGCTCATTCAATAAGGCGTTGAGATCGGGGCGATACGATAGATTGCTGAACGGCCCGCTGACCTTTAGTGGGATGGTTAGACCGCGCAATTGTTCAAGCTCTTTTCCACCCTGCCCGGTAATGGTATTTACCAGGGTAATGTTGAGCAGATAATCCATGGTTTGTGCGGCGAGATGGGCGTCGCCTTTGCCGGTGACACGCAGCAAGGGTGACTTGGCCTGCAAGTCTTCATTATGCAGCACGCCATTGCTGATGGTCCCGGTGCCGCGCAATTCAGAAAAATCGGTTTGATTGGGTTCCTTGCCTTGCGCCGGCGCCGCCCCTGTTAAACGTGCCTGCGCATCGCGCACGATCTGGGCAATATTGACGCCTTTTACGGCGCCGTTGGCAAACGCGAAGGCCGTTTGGCCGGACAGGCTGTTAATCAGGGCGTCGGAGGTGTTGCCTTGCGCGCGGAGTTTGGCGCTGAGCGTGGCCGTGCCGGTGATCTTTTCCTTGCCGAATACATCCTTCAGTAAGGGCCCCGCCTGCACGCCCTTGAGTGATTCGTCCAAGGTAATTTGCGGAACCTTGCCCTTGGCATTAAAACCCATATTGCCCTGATAGGTGCCCTCGTAGAGATTGGCGCTCAGCGGGTGCAATTTAACCAGACCATTCTGCGCACCCAACGTAATCACAGCGTTGGCGGTGCGGATATTGGCGACCTTCAATTTGCCGATGCGCAGGCTGCCGTTGAGATTAAGCTTGCGCACGGTCTCCACCGGGAGCAGGCCGGCCCCGGCCGCGGCGGCAGTCGCCGGTGTGGCCGCCTTGCCCTGCCCCTCCACCTTGGGCGGCAGGTAGCGGTCGAGATCGATTTGATCCAGGGCCACGTTAAAACGCAGGGCGGGCTGGGAAAAATTGGCGACAGTAAAATTGCCGGTGGCCGTGCTGTCGTCCAAGCGCAGCGAAATTTTGTTGAGATTGATCTGCCGTGCGGACGCCTCGACTTGCAGGCTTGCCGCGGCCTTGCTCAAGGTCTTTGGGTCGGCGCTCGGCGGCGGTGTAATACCGAACCCTTTAAGCACGTCGCGCGGATTAAATTCGGCCAGCGTCAGCGGGCCGCTGAAGGTGGGCGCAGCGCTCAATTGGCTGCCCTGTAGTGTCCCGCTTAGGTTAAGCCCCAAGGCGCTGGCCTTGAGTTTGGCCAGCGTAAGGGTTTGCCGTTGCAGATCGGCGCTGATATTGGTGCTCACCTGTGCGGTGAGTGCCTCGCCCGGCAGGGCCTTGCCCTTGAGGTCAGCTTTAATAAGCGCATCATTAAACTGGTAGCGTTGATTGGCGGGATCGGCATTGCCCACGCCGCTCATAGTGATGTGGCCCACCATATCCGGCTGCTGGCTGTGCAGGTCGAATTCCACGGCGAGATCAAAGGGTGTGTTAGGCGCCAATGCGCCGCTGTGCAGGGAGACCTTGTTGAAGGTATAGGTATGCCCGGCCTGATCGTTCCATGTCACCGTGGCCTCATCGAGGGCCAGTCCCCCTACGGCGAACGCGGCGAGTTTTGGTAAGTCGCCTTTTTCATTATCCTTGCCGCGCAGGTCATCCCAGTTGGCGGCACCGGTTTTATTTTTACTGAGATTGAGCGTGAGGCCGTGCAGCGTGACCGTATCCATGCGCAATTCTTTTTTCAGCAACGGCAGCAATTGGGCGCGCAAGCGTGCTGATTTAATAGTGGCGAACGGCGTCGGCCCGAACCCGGCGGCATTACTGAGTGCTAAATCGTTTAGTTTAACGCCGAGCCACGGAAACACGGTGAATTGCGCCTCGCCCTGAATGCTTAACTCGCGTCCGGTCTGCTTTTTAACCAAGGCAATCAGTTGGCCCTTATAAACATCCGCGTTAAAAACCAAAGGAATGACGATGGCAACGGCGGCCACGAGCAGGATGATCGTACCCGCCAGCCACAGGATTACTTTGCTGCGCTTGCTCATGGATAGGGGCTCCGTGATACTACTCAGGGTATCTCATGATACACTCTGTGCAGGCCATGTTCGACATGCTTTACAGTCCGTCAACGGTAAGCTAATTTATTTCCCGCTAAAATAAATCCGCGATTTATTAATGCCCCACGCCGAACAACTGCCTATTTTAATGATGAGAAATGAAGCTATTTTAGTCCGGGACGGTGAGCAGAATAGTTGCCCGGGGATGTTGCACGTGATCGTTTATAGCAGGCGTGATCGCTTGCTACGCGCGGCGAAGGTGCTGGCGCTTTATTGGGTCCTGGCGGCTGTAACGGTCTTTATACCCATTGCCCACTTCGTTTTGGTGCCGGGCTTCTTTCTGGCCGGCCCGCTGCTGGCCTATTTGCGCTATAAGGTGACCGCCCGTAATGAGCGGGCGGCGGGGCGCTGCCCGGTGTGCGGCAACGATATTACGCTGCCCTTGGAGCCTGCGGAGCAACTGCCGCTATGGAAATATTGCCCGCGCTGCCAGGCCCCGCTCCAACTCGTGACCCAACCCGGATAACGGAGACCCTATCGTGCGCGCTGCCTTCGCCCTTTTTCTGGTCGCCATTATCGCCGTGGCGGGCACCAGTGCGGTGTTGATACTGCTCTATAATGTGGCGGTGATGATCCGCAATTATTTCTTTGCCTAGCGGTATTTTTCTGCAAGGCCCGCGCCTAGCGCAGGAACAGGCCATAGGTCGGGTTGTGGGTTTCCTCGCAATAGCTATAGCCCAGTTCATCGAGAAACTGCTGGAAGTTTTGCTGTTCCGGCGGGGCAATCTGCACGCCCACCAACACGCGCCCATAGGCCGCGCCGTGATTGCGGTAATGGAATAGGCTGATATTCCAGCGTTGGCCGATCGAGGTCAAGAATCGCAGCAAGGCGCCGGGGCGCTCGGGGAATTCGAAGCGGTACAATACCTCGTGTTCGACGCCGCCGTTGTGGCCGCCCACCATGTAGCGCACATGCATCTTGGCCATCTCGTTGTTGGTCATGTCCAACACTTCGTAGCCCTTCACGCGCAATTGCGTCACGAGTAGTTCTTTTTCCGCCGGGCCGTCGTGCATCTGGATGCCGGCAAACACGTGGGCCTGGTTGGCATCGTAGTAGCGGTAATTAAATTCGGTGATGCTGCGCTGACCGATGGCGTGACAAAATTCGCGGAAACTGCCGGGCCGTTCGGGGATGGTGACGGCAAGCAGGATCTCGCGCTGCTCGCCTAGTTCGGCGCGCTCAGCCACATGGCGCAGGCGATCGAAATTCATATTGGCGCCGCTGTCGATGGCCACCAGATTCTGGCCGCTCAGCCCTTCGCGCGCCACGTATTTTTTCAGCCCGGCCACGGCCAGCGCGCCGGCGGGTTCGGCGATCGAGCGCGTGTCGTCGAAGATGTCTTTGATGGCGGCGCAGATCTCGTCGGTGCTGACCAGAATCACCTCGTCCACACACTGGCGGGCGATACGAAACGGTTCCTCGCCCACCTGGCGCACCGCCACCCCGTCGGCGAAGATGCCGACCTGGTTGAGTATGATGCGCTCGTTGTGCTTCAAGGCCTCGTAGAGGCAGGCCGCATCGT
>DATECT010000049.1:0-9480 GCA_035286765.1 Gammaproteobacteria bacterium | reverse complement strand
ACGATGCGGTTAACTACCGCAGAGGCATAATAGGCCGAGTCCCGATCGATGTAATTGGCAATAGATTCTATATCTTCAACCGCTTCAATGGACCAGACTACTCGGTAAGCCATTTTTTCAGACGTTCTTCTGTTTCGGCTTGGGTAAGCGTGCCGTTATCGCCATCGGCCACGGCCAAACCATGCTTAATTTTTTCCAATACATACAGATGATATTGGATGTCCTCTAGAGAACAATCGTCCGGCAATTTATTGAGTAAGGCCTCTACGTCGTGTTTGGCGGCACTCATAAATTAGATCTCACTATGGTTTAATATGAGCAGTATAACGCAGCCGGGCAAACTTTAATATTCAAGCCTTGTCCAGTATTGGCAATCCCCAATGACGGAGGAGGTAGTCTCGTGCCGGGGGTAGCGGTCGAGAGCAACATACGACTCCGGGGATGGGGGTGAAAAGTTTATCGTAACTTTAACAACACCGTTTCACCCCATCCCATTTACGCTCCTGCTCTTGCCTGAAAAAATCACCACGGCTTAACGGTGATTGATCGGGGTGGTGCTCAGCATGATGGGCCAAATAGCGCTCATAGGCATCTTCACCGGTAAGCTGGCGCAGGATATAGATGAGTCTAGGAATTGCCCTATAAATAAAGTGTGTCATTCTGAGGGAGTGTAAACGACCGAAGAATCTTCTACTCCACGATCGGATTCTTCGCTGGCGCTCAGAATGACAAATTTTTAGGGCGAGTTTTTTATCGGGGATAGCTTCCGGCTCTATTTTCTTCATATCAATCCCTCACCCAATCTTCCACCAATCTACTCGGGCTATGCGGCGACTCGGCAAGCGGTAAGACGGGTTTGCCCCGGTAGTGGCGCAGGCATACGCGCAGCATGTCGATGACCACGACCCAGATGACGGTGACGAAAAATAGCGTGAGCCAGGCGTCGAGGTGTTGGTTAAAAATCAATTGCGGGGCGACGGCGGCTTTGTCGGGTGGCAGTGTGCCTGCGGCGAGTTTGGCGGCCATGTCGTTGGCGCCGGCGAAGAAGCCCACGCGTACATCCGTGCTCATGATCTTTTCCCAGGCGGCTGAGGTTGTCACAATCACCAGCCAGGTGAGTGGCAGGCCGGTGACCCAGGCGTATTTTAGTTTGCCGCATTTGACTAAAATACCGGTGGCAACGGCCAGCGCAATGCCGGCCAGCATTTGGTTGGACATGCCAAACAAGGGCCACAAGATGTTCACGCCGCCGTTGGGGTCGATTACGCCGATGTAGAGGAAGTAGCCCCAGGCGGCGACCACAGTTGCGCTGGTGATAATCACGGAAGGATACCATGAGGTGCGGCCCATCGGCTGCCAGATATTGCCGAGCAGGTCTTGCAACATGAAGCGGCCCACGCGGGTGCCGGCATCCAGTGTGGTTAAAATAAATATCGCCTCGAACATGATGGCGAAGTGATACCACATGGCGAGCAGCGATTGCCCGAAGGCGCTGCCGAAGATGCTGGCCATGCCCACCGCCAGCGAGGGCGCGCCGCCGGTGCGCGCGAATAGGGTGGCCTCGCCCATTTGCCGCGCGAGTTCGTTCATTTGCTCGACGGTCACCGGGAAGCCCCATGAAGAAATCTTGGCGACGGCGTCGGCCGCTTCTTTGCCTACGATACCCGCCGGACTGTTGATGGCGAAGAACACGCCGGGGTCGAGCACGGTGGCGGCGATCATGGCCATGATGGCGACGAAGGATTCCAGCATCATGCCGCCGTAGCCGATCATGCGAATGTCGCGTTCGTTGGCAAGCAGTTTCGGCGTGGTGCCGGAGGCGATGAGCGAGTGAAAACCGGAGATCGCGCCGCAGGCAACGGTGATGAACACAAACGGAAATAGGCTGCCGCCGAAGATCGGCCCGCTGCCGTCGGTGAATTGCGTAAGCGCGGGCATTTTTATTTCAGGCCGCAGCAGTACGATGGCGATGGCGAGCAGGATGATGGTGCCGAGCTTCATGAAGGTGGAAAGATAATCGCGCGGTGCGAGCAGCAGCCACACCGGTAAAATCGCCGCGAGGAAACCGTAGCCGATCACAAACCAGGCGAGGCTCAATCCTTCCATGTCGAAATAACCGCGCAGCGCGGCGCTGTGATCCACCCAGCCGCCCGCGACTACTGCGAACAGCAACAGCGCAACGCCGATCAGCGTGCCTTCCAGCACCTGCCCTGGCCGGATGTTGCGGATGTAGAGGCCGATTAAAATGGCGATAGGCAGGGTGGCGAATACGGTAGAAGTCGCCCAGGGGCTGTGTTTCATGGCGTTGACCACCACCAGCCCCAACACTGCGATCAAAATGATCATGATGACCAGCGTGCCGACGAGTGCCGCTGCCCCGCCGATGGGGCCCAGCTCATCGCGCGCCATCTGGCCCAGGCTGCGACCGTTGCGGCGCGTGGAGAAGAACAAGGTCACCATGTCTTGTACGCACCCGCCCAGCACCGCGCCGACCAGAATCCACAAGGTGCCGGGCAGATAGCCAAATTGCGCAGCGAGCGTGGGGCCGACCAGCGGCCCCGGCCCGGCGATGGCGGCGAAGTGATGGCCGAATACAATCCAGCGGTTAGTGGGCACGAAGTCGCGCCCGTCGTTAAAGCGCTCCGCCGGGGTGGCCCGTGTGGGATCGAGCACGAGTACTTTGGTGGCTATCCAAGCGCTGTAAAAACGGTAGGCGATGGCATACACGCATAAAGCAGCTACGATAAACCAGATGGCATTAATACTCTCGCCGCGGTGCAGCGCAATGCCGCCCACGGCCGCTGCGCCGAGAATAGAAACGAATAACCAACCCACGGTGGAAGCAAGATTTTTTGGCATAAGGGTTTACCTATAAACGCAGGAGCCGAAGTGAGGGTAATCTAACAGACGTGCGCCCAAGCGCAAAGTGCTGCGTGACATATCACTCGGGGGCGAACCAATAGCGCTGATGCGTTTGGCGGTAGCCGGATACGTCCATACCATTTGCGCGCAGCTCGACCGTGATGGCGCCTTGCTGTGGCGAGGCAAGTGAGGCTATGCCTTGCTCTTTATAGCGTTGCGTGACGGTCGGATGGGGGTGACGGTAGCGGTTTCTATAGCCAACCGGGATCAGCACGAGATCGGGATGTACCGCCTGTAGGAATTCAGTGCTGGATGAGGTCTTGCTACCGTGGTGCGGGGCAATCAAAATTTTGGCGCCCAGCTTGTCTCCCCAGCGGTTGATAAGCGCCTTTTCCGCTGCCGATTCTATATCGCCGGTGAGCAAGATGCGGCCATAAGCATTGGTCACGCTCAGCACGCAACTTGCATTATTACCGCGTGCAGCTTCATTGGCTGGGTTTAATATCGCAAAATCGACGCCATCCCAAGTCCAGCGTTGCCCTGCCAGGCAGTGCGCGGCCTGCGGCAAGCGTTCCGGCACGCTGCTTAACACGTGCTTGGCGGGAAAGGCGCCTAGCAGTGATGGAGCGCCGCCGATATGGTCATTATCTTTATGACTCACAATCAGCATATCGAGGGTTTGCACACCGCTGGCACGCAGATACGGGACGACCGCTGCGCGCCCCATGTCAAAGCGTGTGCTGAGGCGCGCGCCGGTGTCGAACACCAGCACATGCTGTTGCGTGCGTACTACCGCAGCCAGGCCTTGGCCGACATCCAATAGGGTAAACCACACCTCGCCCGGCGTTGGTCCGGCGGGGCGTATCAGCAGCATGGGCAACAACCACACCCCCCCGACCCAGCGGGCCGGAAGGCCGCGCGGCGCGAGTAATAACAGCAGGCCAAATAACGCGCAGACAAGTGTCCAATATAGGGGCGCATGCTGTGTCCATTGGGTGTGTTCCATGGCCGCGAAATATTCCAGCGCGATCCACAGCTTGCTCATAATCCAGGCGGCGAATTGGAAGAGCAGCGCCGCCACGGCTTGCGGCAGAATCAGCAGCGTGAAAATGCCCAGCAGCGTCAGCGGTATCACTGCCAATTCGATGGCCGGGATGGCCAGCATATTGGCCAGCGGACCGCTCAACGAGGTTTGCTGAAACAGCGCCAGCATCATGGGCAATAGCCCCATCGCCACCACCCATTGCATGCGCCCCCACTGGCTCCATTTGCTTTCGCGCAGGCGGCCATGGATGGCGAGTAGGATCACGGCCACTGAGGCGAACGATAGCCAAAAGCCCGCCGACATCACCGCCAGCGGATCGTAAACCAGCACTAGTAGCAGGGCCGTGGCCAGCAGTTGCGAAGGGCGCGCACTGCGTTGCAAGAGGATGGCGCCCATCACCACCGCGAGCATAATCAATGCGCGCTGCGTCGGTATGGCAAACCCCGCCAAGGCGGCATAAAACAGCGCCGCACCCATGGCCGCCAAGGCCGCCGCCTTTTGCGCGGGCAGGCGTAATACGGTGACGCCGGGCCAGGCCCATAACCAACGCGTGAAGAAAAAGGCAATGCCCGCGATCAAGCCGATATTCATGCCGGAGATGGCGATTAAATGCGTGGTGCCGGTGCGCTGTAAGATATCCCATTGTGCGTCTTGCACGCCGCCTTCATCGCCGTTGGCGAAGGCGGTGATCACGCCGGAAAATGCGTTATCGCGCAGCGCCCGCTGAATGCCGTCGCCCACATACTGGCGGAAACGGCCTAGCGGATAAGAGAATACATCGGATGAAATTAATTGCGCAGCAGCGTTCGGACGCACATAGCCGGTGGCGCGGATACGCTCGCGGAATAGATAACCTTCGTAGTCGAAGCCGCCGGGATTCTGCGTGCCGTGCGGGCGTTTTAACCGCACCAGCCAGCCCCACTCATCGCCCACCTGCAAGCGCTGAAAATCGCGCACATTGAGTTGAATTTTGTGTGGCACAGTTACCGGTTTACCGGCAAGGCTGGCGCGGCTCACCGCAAACTCGATGCGCAGGCCTTGTTCACTCTGCTTGGGCAGGTCGGCCACAAAGCCTTCCACCCAGATGTCTTGGCCTTCAAGCTCGGCAGCGAGATGATCTTTTAAGATAAGCTGCGATTGCAGCGTCACCCAGCTTAGGCCGGCAACAAAGAAGCATAGCGGAAGGAGCGGGCGGAAACGCCAGCCCAATAGTGCCAGCGGTAACAACAGCAGCGCCCACCCTAGCGAGGGCAGTGCGGGCAATTGCTGCACCAGCAAGATGCCGCATAAGAAGGCTAAGGCGGGTAGACGGATGGTAGACCCCCATGACTAGGTTAAGCAAGCCGCAGCACTTACGGGCACCTCTAAAAATGCGTCTTTTGTCTTTATGCGGCGTTGAAATTCCGCTCGGAATGCTCATGTACTACCGTGTACACTCCGCTTCCTCGCGGAATTTCGCCTTGCCTAAAGACAAAATCCACTATTCTAGAGGCGCCCTTATTGTTTTTTTGAAGTAATAATTAAACCTGACGTAGCCAGTAAACAGTAGGCGAGATTTTCCTCGCGCACCCGGTGCTTCGCTCTTCCTTGTGCCGTCTTACTTTACAGCATATCCAGATAACGTTCCGCATCGAGCGCCGCCATGCAGCCCGTGCCAGCCGAGGTGATGGCTTGACGGTAGATGTGATCCGCTACATCGCCGGCGGCATACACGCCGGGGATGCTGGTTGCAGTCGCATCACCCTCTATGCCGCCTTTTACTACAATATAACCATTGTGCATCGTTAGTTGGCCTTCAAACAAAGCGGTGTTGGGTTTGTGGCCGATGGCGATAAACACGCCATTCACGTTCAGTTGTTGGGTGCTTTGATCGCGGGCATTTTTAATGCGTATGGCGGTGACGCCGCTGTGGTCGCCGAGCACCTCATCCAAGGTGGAATTCCAGACGATATCCACGTTGCCGTCGGCGGCCTTGTCCATCAATTTATTGATCAGGATTTTCTCGGCCTTAAATTTATCGCGCCGGTGCACCACGGTAACGCGCTTGGCGATATGGGAGAGGTAAAGGGCCTCTTCGACGGCGGTATTGCCGCCACCGATCACCGCGACCTCTTGGCCCTTGTAAAAGAAGCCATCGCAGGTGGCGCAACCGGACACGCCGCGGCCCTTGAAGGCCTCCTCGGAGGGCAGTCCCAGATAAAGCGCGGAGGCGCCGGTGGCGATAATGAGTGCGTCGCAAGTGTAGTCGCCGTTATCACCGGTGAGGCGAAACGGGCGCGTGAGCAGGTCGGCCTTGTTGATGTGATCGAAGATGATCTCGGTATTGAAGCGCTCGGCGTGTTTGAGCATACGCTCCATCAGGGCAGGGCCCTGCAAGCCCTCCACATCGCCTGGCCAGTTATCGACCTCGGTGGTGGTCATCAGTTGACCGCCCTGTTCCAGGCCGGTAATCAGCGCCGGTTTAAGGTTGGCGCGCGCGGCATACACCGCGGCGGTATAACCGGCGGGGCCGGAACCCAGGATCAACAGACGGCAGTGCTTGGCATCGCTCATATAGGATCTTTGTCGATAAACCATATATGATAACCTGGAACGGGTTTTGAGTCCGCAGGATGTTGAAAAACGCTTTTTTCCAACATCCTGCTAGCGCCGTCCTATGACAATGCCGCCTGGCTACGGCATGATTAACCGCAGCGGCGTCTGGCGGGAGTGGCGAGCACCTTTAAGTGGGACTTCTGCGGCGGATTAATGGGGGATGCGGAAGGGGGGTTTTCCTGGATACCGCTACTTAATGGCAGGATTTCAAATGGCCAAGGGCAGGTATTTAGCCCGATATAGGAGGCAAAATCCTCCAGGCCGCTGAGCGCGTCGCGCATGACGAGTTCCTGGGCCGCGGTGCCATTTATAGCGACAAGCAGGGGTTTGTTACGCATAATGCCAGCGGTTCCTGAGCGGGGGTTCTAAGCTGTTATCGGTCGCGCCAGGTAGAGCTTGAGCGGGGTAGGGGATTTACCAAGGTTTGTATGTAATAACCGATGCCTACACCCCCTAATCAACAACTTACCCGCCCTATACTTGCCGCAGACCGGCGGCATGTCTTAGTATGTAGTGTTGCTTCGCTAAAAAAGTATAATTAATCTTTAATTTTCAGTGTCTTACTTGAATGAGTTAATGAAAGTGCGGCCTTGGCAGTGCCGTTAATCCGCTGTGTTGGAAGGAGATGACCGTGAAATCCAGTCTATTAATAAAATTCTTGTTGCTCGCATTAAGTGTTGGTTTGGCAGCCTGCGGCAAAGAGTCGCCACAGACCGGCGCCGATGGAGAACAAGTAGTCAGGATCGGCTCGGTCGCCCCGCTCACCGGCCCGCAGTCGCACCTCGGCAAGGATAACGAAAACGGCGCGCGCATGGCCATCGACGATCTGAATGCCAGGGGCGTGACCATCGGCGGCAAGAAAGTGAAATTGGAGTTGATCAGCGAAGACGATCAAACCGATCCAAAAACCGCTACCATCGTCGCCCAAAAATTGGTCGATCAAAAGGTAAACGGTGTAGTCGGGCATCTTAATTCCGGCACCAGTATCCCCGCCTCCAAGATTTATGCCGACGCCGGTATTCCACAAATCTCCCCCTCCGCCACCGCCATAGCCTACACCGCGCAAGGTTTTAAAACGGCCTTTCGCGTGATGACTAACGATCTGCAGCAGGGCAAGGTGTTGGGCGAGTATGCCGTGAAAAAGATGGGTGCTAAAAAGATCGCCATCATTGACGATCGCACCGCTTACGGCCAGGGTCTTGCCGATGAATATGAAAAGGCCGCCAAGGCCGCGGGTGCCAAGATCGTGGCGCGTGAATATACCACCGATAGATCGACCGATTTCCTGGCCATCCTCACCACCATCAAGGGCAAGAAACCCGATGTGGTTTTCTACGGCGGCATGGACGTGCAGGGCGCGCCTATGGTGAAGCAAATGCATTCGCTGGGTTTGCAGGCCAAATTCCTGGGCGGCGACGGCATACAAATGGCCGAGTTCGTGAAAATTGCAGCGACCAGTGCCGAGGACGTAACAGCATCATCGCCGGGTCTGCCCATAGACAAGATGCCCGGCGGTAAAGAGTTTAATGAACGCTTCACGGCCAAATACGGCAAGATCCAAAATTACGCGCCCTACGCCTATGATGCCGTAATGATAATGGTAGCGGCGATGGAAAAGGCCGGTTCCGCCGAGCCCGCCAAATATCTGCCGGAACTGGCCAAGATCACCTATCAAGGTGTGACCGGACCGATCAGCTTTGACGAAAAGGGTGACATCAAGGGCGGTGCGGTAACCTTATACCGCGTTCATAACGGCGAATGGGAAGCGCTCGAAACCATGGGTGGAAATTAATAAGCCGCTACTGTGGAGACGTTTTTACAACAATTAATAAATGGCTTGGTGCTGGGCAGCGTATATGCCTTGGTGGCGCTAGGCTATACCATGGTGTACGGCATCCTGGAACTCATCAATTTCGCGCACGGCGAAGTGGCGATGATGGGGGCGATGATCAGTCTGGCGGTGATCGGGTTGCTAATGGGTAGCGGTGTTGCCCTGCCCGGCCTGGCAATCGTGTTGATCGCCTTGCTGGCCGCCATCATGATCTGCATGTTGCTCGGCTATCTGATCGAGCGCATTGCTTATCGCCCGTTGCGCCGCGCGCCGCGGCTGGCCGCGTTGATTACCGCCATCGGCGTGTCCATTGTGCTGCAAAATACCGCGATGATTATTTGGGGCAGGCAATACATCACCTTCCCACCGCTGCTCTCCACGCAGCGGCATGATATTGCCGGAGCCACTATTACCGATTTGCAAATTGCGATTTTTGTCCTGTCGGGTGTGCTGATGTCGACGCTGTTATTAGTGGTGCATAAAACCAAGCTCGGGCGTGCCATGCGCGCCACGGCGCAGTCACCCGAGGTGGCCGGGTTGATGGGCGTGAATGTCAATCATATTATTTCGGTAACCTTCATGCTGGGTGCGGCATTGGCCGCCATCGCCGGGGTGTTCGTGAGCGCCTACTACGGCTTGGCGCATTACTATATGGGTTTTATGTTAGGCCTAAAGGCATTCACTGCGGCGGTGTTGGGCGGCATTGGCAATATCGCCGGCGCCATGCTGGGCGGTTTGTTGCTGGGCGTGATCGAGAGCATGGGCGCGGGCTATATCGGCCAGTTAACCGGCGGTTTCCTAGGCAGTAATTATCAAGATGTATTCGCCTTTGTCGTGCTGATACTGGTATTGGTCTTCCGCCCCTCGGGCCTGCTGGGTGAACGCGTCGCAGAACGAGCTTGAGCCCTTCCCCGGGCGGCCAAACAATTTACCAGCGCATGAACCCTTGATGCACCCTCACAGACTAGCCAGCTAATGTCAGCTACGCACCCAAGCTCCTCGCTATCCGCCTCCTGGGCCAAGCTCAAGCGCGATCGCCGCGCCGCCTGGCTGGCGTTTGCCGTGCTAGGCATATTACTGCTCCTACTGCCCTTTCTCGTTGACCTCGGCCTAGGCCGCACTTGGCTGCGCATCCTTGATTTCGTGT
>DATECT010000048.1:0-4894 GCA_035286765.1 Gammaproteobacteria bacterium | reverse complement strand
AATTAAAAACGGAGTAATCGATCTGATGGCTTGGAATGAACCTGGTGGCAATGGGAAAAAAGATCCCTGGGGTAGCCGCAAAAACAGTGAACAAGGGCCGCCCGACCTGGATGAGATGCTGCGCAAGCTACAGCAGAAGTTGCGGGGATTGTTTGGCGGTGGGCGTGGTGACGGTCCGGCCGCGGAGGGCCGTTCGATGCGGCCAGGCTTCGCGCCACTGGCCGTTATCGTGCTCATTGTTTGGGTGGCTAGCGGCATCTACATTGTCGATCCCGCCGAGCGGGGTGTCATCCAGCGCTTTGGAAAATACACCGCGACCACGCTGCCCGGTCCGCACTGGCATTTACCCTATCCTATCGAGAGCAAGGAAATCGTCAACGTCGATCAAATCCGTAACGTTGAAATCGGTTTCCGTTCCGATGGCCTCAAGCAGACCGTTGAGGCGGTGCCGCGCGAGGCGCTGATGCTGACCAAGGATGAAAACATTATCGATATCCGCTTCGCCGTGCAATATTTCGTTAAGGACGCGCGGGAATATTTATTCAACCTGCGCGATCCCGACTTTACCCTGGTACAGGCGACCGAGAGTGCGGTGCGCGAGACCATCGGCAAGAGCACGATGGACTTTGTGCTCACCGAAGGCCGCAGTCAGGTGGAAGATATCTCGCGGGATTTGATCCAGAAAATTCTGGATCGCTATAAATCCGGCCTGCAGGTTACCAAGGTCAATATGCAGAATGCCCAACCGCCGGAGGAGGTGCAGGATGCCTTCCAGGATGCGGTCAGGGCCATTGCCGACGAGCAGCGGCTTATCAATGAGGCGCAGACCTATGCGAACGGCGTTATCCCAACTGCGCGCGGCGAGGCGGCGCGGCGTACCGCCGAGGCCAATGCCTATAAGTCTAAGGTCGTTGCCCAGGCAGAAGGCGAGGCCAGCCGCTTCACGCAAATATTGGAGCAATATCAGAATGCCCCCGATGTAACACGCCAGCGCCTTTATATTGAGGCGATGGAGTCCGTGTTATCCAATACCAATAAGGTATTGGTGGATATCAAAGGCGGTAATAACCTAATTTATCTGCCTCTGGATAAAATTACCCAGCAACAACAAGGTTCACAGCAGGCTGTCGAGGCAGCCCCGGCTGCTGATATCGCTGATAAGTCGGCGCCAGGCATGCCGTTGCAAAAACAGGATAGTCTACGTGAACGTGAACGCAGCCGAGGAGAACGCTAATGGGGCAGACAAAGGTAGTCGGCATTACCGCCCTCATCGCACTGGCGTTAATAGCCTCGTTCACGCTCTTTACCGTTGGGCAAGCCGAGCGCGCCATACTGTTCCGTTTAGGCGAGGTGGTGCGCAGTGATTTCAAGCCGGGTTTGCACTACAAGATTCCATTTATTAATAACGTGCGAAAATTCGATGCGCGCATACAAACCTTGGAGGCAGAACCGGAGCGCTATCTAACCAAGGAAAAGAAAAACGTCATCGTGGATTCCTTCGTTAAATGGCGTATCGCCGACGTGGCGCGCTATTACACGGCGATGGGTGGTGACGAAGCGCGGGCCGGATTGCGTTTGTATCAGATCGTCAAGGCCGGGTTGCGCGGCGAATTCGGTAAACGCAGTATTCAAGAAGTGGTATCGGGTGATCGTCCCCTTATCATGAGCCTGCTGACCACGGCGGCCAATCAACAGGCTTTGCAGTTTGGTATCGAGGTGGTGGATGTGCGCATCCGGCGCGTGGACTTGCCTAAAGAGGTCAGCGCCTCGGTATTCCAGAATATGCAGGCCGAACGTGCCCGGGTAGCCAAGGATTTGCGCGCCCGCGGTGCCGAGGCATCGGAGCGTATTCGTTCCGACGCCGACCGGCAGCGTGTGGTGACCTTGGCCGAGGCCTATCGTGACGCCGAGCGCGTGCGCGGCGAGGGCGACGCACAGGCCGCGCGGATTTATGCCCAGGCATTCGGGAGTGATGCCGAATTTTTCTCCCTGTATCGTAGCCTGAATGCCTATAAAAATACCTTTAACAGCGATAAGAATAGTATGTTGGTATTGCAGCCCGATGCGGAGTTCTTCAAATACTTCAACGGTCCCCAGGTGCAACAACCGTCGCCTAAATAACGGGCGCCATTGGCAGATAAATGGGAACTACCCTGCTCATTGCGGTCGCGCTGATTTTGATAATAGAAGGGATATTGCCATTTCTGAATCCTGCCGGCTTGCGCAAATCCCTGCTGTTGATCAGCGAGATGGATGACAGGACATTACGCATAGGCGGTTTGGTGAGCATGTTGCTGGGGCTGGCACTGTTGTATCTGGTTAATTAAGGGTGTACTCAAGGTCTGTTACCGGCACTTTGTTAATAATAATTTCCGTAGAGCTCTAGTACATGCCAGATAAAGACCGTTGGTTATTGCCCGAGGGCATCGAAGATATCCTGCCCCCGCAGGCCGAGCGCCTGGAGTGGCTGCGACGCGATTTGCTCGACCTGTTTCACGGTTGGGGCTATGAGCTGGTCATCCCGCCGCTGGTGGAATATCTCGAATCCCTGCTGACCGGCACCGGTAATGACCTCAATCTGCAAACCTTCAAAATAACCGATCAATTGACCGGACGCCTCATGGGCGTGCGCGCCGATATGACGCCGCAGGTGGCGCGCATCGACGCGCATCGCTTGCAGCGCAACACACCGACGCGTTTGTGCTATTTAGGCACCGTATTGCATACTCGCCCCGATGGCTTCTCCCGCTCGCGTAATCCGCTACAGGTCGGTGCCGAGCTCTACGGCCACGCCGGCATAGAGAGTGATAGCGAGATATTGACCCTCATGCTGGAGGTGTTGCGGCTGGTAGGTATCCCGGAGGTGCATATTGATCTGGGCCATGTGGGAATTTTCCGTGGCCTGGCGCATGCCGCAGGGTTAACCTCTGCCCAGGAAGCGACCTTGTTTGAGGCACTACAGCGCAAGGCCAAGGCGGAGATAGAAGATTTGCTCGCCGGCTTGACCATCAATGCGGAGCAGCGCAGGCAACTGATCAGTTTGGTGGATTTGAACGGTGGAGACGAGGTACTTGCCGAGGCCAGCAAGAGTCTAGCCAAGGCGGGTGACGAGGTAAAAAATGCCCTGGCCAATTTGCAGAGCATTGCCACTGCCGCGCGCCGCCAAGCACCGGAGATACCGCTGTATTTTGATCTCGCCGAATTGCGCGGCTATCACTATTATACCGGCGTGGTGTTTGCGGCCTTTGTGCCGGGCCACGGCCAGGCCGTGGCCCAGGGCGGGCGCTACGACGATATCGGCCGGGTGTTCGGCAGGGCGCGTCCGGCCACCGGATTCGGCGCCGATCTTAGAACCCTATTAATGCTCTCGCCGCCAACGACGCAATTCCAGATCAGCGCCATCGCCGCACCTGCCGTGGATGATCCGGCGCTCTATACCGCTATTCATGCACTGCGTGAGCAGGGCGAGCGCGTGATTTGCATGTTGCCGGGGCAAGCGGGCGGCGCAAAAGAGTTGGGCTGTGATCGTGTTTTAGTGCGGCGCGATAGCGCCTGGGTGGTTGTCGATGGAGAATAATTAAGTGGGTAAAAACGTTATTGTCATCGGCACCCAGTGGGGCGATGAGGGCAAGGGGAAGATTGTCGATTTGCTGACCGATCGCGCCAGCACTGTAGTGCGTTTTCAAGGCGGCCACAATGCCGGCCATACGCTGGTGATCGACGGTAAGAAGACGGTGCTGCATCTGATCCCATCCGGCATCTTGCGCGACAACGTGTCCTGCCTGATCGGTAACGGCGTGGTGCTCTCGCCGCAAGCCTTGTTTGAAGAGATCGCCATGCTCGAAGGCAACGGCGTGCCGGCGCGTGAGCGTCTAAAGATCAGCGAAGCCTGTCCGCTGATCTTGCCGTGCCATATTGCCTTGGATCTGGCGCGCGAGATTGCGCGCGGCAAGGCGGCCATCGGCACCACCGGGCGCGGCATCGGCCCCGCCTACGAAGACAAGATTGCGCGCCGCGCGGTGCGGCTCGGTGATTTATTCCACCGCGAGCGCTTTGCCGCCAAGCTGGGCGAGATATTGGATTATCATAATTTCGTGCTGCAAAATTACTACAAAGCCGAGCCGATTGACTTCCAGCGTACCCTGGATGAGACGCTGGCCTACCAGGATCGCCTGCAACCCTTAGTAGGCGATGTGCCTGAATTATTGCACCAGGCCTATAAGCGCGGCGAGGGCGTGTTGTTCGAGGGCGCGCAGGGGGCCTTGTTAGACGTCGATCACGGCACCTACCCTTACGTGACCTCTTCCAATACCACGGCGGGTGGCGCCGCCACCGGCACCGGTGTTGGGCCGGCACGCTTTGATTATATTTTGGGTATCACCAAGGCCTATACCACGCGCGTCGGCTCCGGGCCGTTTCCAACGGAATTGTTTGATGAGACGGGCGAGCACCTGTCCCAGCGCGGGCATGAATTCGGCTCCACCACCGGGCGCGCGCGCCGTGTGGGCTGGTTTGATGCCGTGGCATTGCGCCGTTCCAACCAGGTCAATAGCGTCTCGGGTTTATGCGTGACGAAATTAGACGTGCTGGACGGCATCGATACCATACGTCTGTGCGTGGGTTACCGTTGCGGAGGCGAGGAGCGTCACACGCCGCCGATTGGTGCCGAGGCCTTTGCCGATTGCGAGCCGGTTTATACCGACATGCCGGGCTGGCAGGAATCCACGGTGGGCATCAGCCACTATGACGAACTGCCTATAAACGCCCGCAATTATCTGCGGCGTATCGAGGAAATCACCGAGACCCCGATCGATATTGTTTCCACCGGCCCGGATCGGGCGCAGACTATCGTGTTGCGCCACCCGTTCGACTGAGAAATGTCTGGTAGCGTGCG
>DATECT010000047.1:0-3327 GCA_035286765.1 Gammaproteobacteria bacterium | reverse complement strand
TGGGTCAAGGCGCGTTGCAGGCGAGCGAGCGAGCCGCTGAGTGTTACAAAACGTGCCCCGGCGATTTTGGCGGCGGCATCGAAATCCATTTGACCCAGCCCGGCGCCCAGATCGACGTGATCCTTAGGCTCGAAGTCGAATTGCCTCGGTGCGCCCCAGCGGCGTGCCTCTACATTGTCGTGCTCGCTCTTGCCAAAGGGCACACTGGCGTGCGGAAGGTTGGGTATGCCGAGCAGGATGGCATCGAGTTGTTGTTGGATTGCCGCGAGACGCGTCTCAGCGTCTGTTAATTTGTCGCCCAGGTCGGCGACGGCGGCTAATAGCGGCCCCGCATCCTCGCCCGTGGCCTTGGCCTTGCCGATGGCGCGGGCAGAGGCGTTGCGCGCGGCTTGCAGGGTTTGCGCGGCGACTTGTAATTCCTTGCGCTGCAACTCAAGCGCCTCCAACTGCTGCACATCCAGTTGAAAGCCGCGCGCAGCCAAGCGTTGTGCGGCAAGTGCGAGGTCTTGCCGTAGTAGTCGGGGGTCAAGCATGCGTTAGCTCGGGGCCTGTCCTGGGCTTGCCGAAGCGGCCTGTGCCGAACCGGCGCTTGCCGCTGCCTGCTCATGCAACCCCTTCTCGCGGCTCTCGGTGAGCGAATCGCCCTCCAGCATCAACATGGTCCAGCCCAGCATCCTGCAGGGCATGAGCTCATCGTTAAAGGTATCGACAAAGATTTGCGCGCGACACGTCTCTTCGAAATATTCGACTATCAGGGAGCGCTCTTTTTTAGAGTCTTGGCGTTTGCCGTCTGAATCGAAGGCGGCCCGTGCCTCCAACACATGTACATCGCCGCCGGGGCTGAAATCATCGATGGCTTGCAGCACCCTTTCCAGATGCGCCTCGTCGTTGGGAATGCAGATACGAACCATTGCAACTTGCAGGGTTTTCATGAGGGTTTCCTCTGACTCTGGTGACCGATGTTACTCATAAGTTCATAGGTAAGGCTACACCCCGCGCCTTGTGTAGGGGATCGGAAGCGTGGGAGTGGGGAAACTGAGTAAAGGCCATTATAGACGAAGATCAATGGGTATTGTTGGTGCTAAGTTGTGCGCGCCAACTGACGATATGGCCCGGCCCGACGATGGTATTGAGGTAGTCAATGAGCACCTCGGCCTTGGCCGGTTCCTCGAAGAACTCAACCACGACCGGTAGGTTGAGCGATACATCGACCAGGCTTGAGGTGTGCATGACGCCCGATTTTCCGAATCCGGCGATGCCGCGAAACACCGTAACGCCCCTGACCTTGCCGCGGTCGTGCAAGTGCTTGAGCATGGTATCCAGGTGGCCTTTCTCTTCGGTGAGATAGACGCGTACCACGGTCACTTCGTTTGCGCTCATAGCTGCCTCCCCACGAGTACGCCCAGCCACGTTGCGCCCAGGCAGGCCAGGACGTTAAGGAAAATATTAAGCACGGCCTTAAGCTGGGCGCCTTCCTCAATCAGATTGACCGTCTCCATTGAAAAGGCCGAAAAAGTGGTGAAGCCGCCTAATACGCCGATCAGCATACCGGCCCGCAAAACGCCATTGGTGCTGAAGCGGTCCAGGAACAGTACAAACAGAAAACCCATCAGCAGGCAGCCCAGCACATTAACGGCCAAGGTGCCATAGGGAAACCCGCGGCCCAGCAATGCGTAGATGCCGGTCGACATCCAGAAGCGCAACAGCGAGCCCAACGCCCCTCCTACTGCCACGGCCAATGCCTGGGTCATAATGTGTTACCGTTATTTTTGCTCATCTTTTTTGGCTTTATCATCGAGGGCGCGCAGGTGCGCGAGCTTCTCGGCGATCTTGATTTCCAGGCCGCGTTCGACAGGGTAATAATACCTTTTTTTACCCATCTCTGCGGGAAAGTAGTGCTCACCGGCGGCATAGCCTTCCGGTTCATCGTGAGCATAGCGATAGTGCTTACCGTAGTCGAGCCCCTTCATGAGTTTGGTGGGGGCATTGCGCAGGTGCAGGGGCACCTCCAGCGAGCCGTAGCGGCGGGCGTCTTCCTGGGCGGCGCCTAAGGCAGTATAGATGGCATTGCTCTTGGCCGCGCAGGCCATGTAGGCGACGGCCTGCGCGATGGCCAGTTCACCTTCCGGGCTGCCCAGGCGCTCTTGCACGTCCCAGGCATTGCGAGCGATTTCCAGGGCACGCGGGTCGGCATTGCCGATGTCCTCGCTGGCCATGCGCAGCACGCGCCGCGCGATGCAAATGGGGTCGCAGCCGCCGTCCAGCATGCGCGCCAGCCAATACAGCGCGGCATCGGGCGCGGAGCCGCGCACCGATTTGTGCAGCGCGGAGATTTGATCGTAAAAAGACTCGCCGTATTTATCGAAGCGACGTACGCCGCCGCTGAGCACCTCGCTTAATAGCTCAGCACTAATGATCTCTTTACCGTCTTGCGCTTCCGCAAGATCAGCAGCCACCTCCAGCAGATTAAGCGCGCGACGTGCATCACCGTCGGCAGCGGCGGCGAGCAAATCACGCAACGCTTCGGCCATTGCCAGGGGTCGCTGACCCAAGCCATGCTCGGGGTCGGCGAGGGCATGATCAATGATCCGGCGAATCTCATCACTTTGTAATGCCTTCAGCACATATACGCGTGCGCGTGACAGCAAGGCATTATTCAATTCAAACGAGGGATTTTCCGTGGTGGCGCCGATAAAGGTAAACGTGCCGTTTTCCACATAAGGCAGAAAGGCGTCTTGCTGCGATTTATTGAAGCGGTGCACCTCATCGACAAACAGTACCGTGCCCTGGCCCTTGGCCCGCGCCTGCTGCGCCTTGTCCACCGCCTCACGGATGTCCTTAACGCCGGACAGCACGGCTGAAATGCTCAAAAACTGTGCCTGCGAGCGCTGCGCGATGAGTCTGGCGAGCGTGGTCTTGCCGGTGCCCGGCGGCCCCCAGAAAATCATCGAATGCAAATGCCCGGCCTCAATCGCCAGCCGCAGCGGCTTGCCCGGACCCAACATATGCGACTGCCCGAAAAAATCCTCCAGCCGCGCAGGACGCATGCGGTCTGCGAGCGGGCGGTAGGGGTCTTGTGCGTCCTTTACCATAGTTTTAGGATTCAGATTCTTTAAACCGATCCTTCATCGGTTCTAATAGCCGCTTGCCATGGAGCACGGCTGCAATGGTGATGGTTTCACTTTTTATACGGTAAATGAGGCGGTAGCTATAAACAAACCGCTCGCGGATGGCTTCATCATTTAATTCTGGAACAATATAGCCTGCGAGCGGGAAGTGGATCAGATTTTTGGCGCAGGTTACGATGCGGTTAACGACCGCAGAGGC
>DATECT010000046.1:0-5640 GCA_035286765.1 Gammaproteobacteria bacterium | reverse complement strand
AACTCTCACGCATCCGCACCACTTGCCGTGCAGGCGTCTCATGCACGCACCTGCGGACCGTGCCGATTTTATACCAACTGGCTGAAACCCGTGTCAAGCTTAAAACAGGGCAAAGGGGCAAGAAATGAGAGAAAAGACATAAAGATAGTAAGCAAGGGCATATTTAGCCGTCTGTTCGTCCCTGCATCTTTACGTCTTTTCTCTATTTTTAGTGGGTGGTGAGCGGACTGCCGGTATTGGGTTCCGCGGCCTTTTGCTCTTCCGCCGCAACGGGCGCCTCCACCGGCTCCGCCAGCGGCTGCGGCAGATGCTGCAGCGCGATCTCTAAGACCTCGTCTATCCATTTGGTATAACGGATATTCAAGTTATCTTTGATATTCTTGGGGATTTCCGCCAAATCGCGGCGATTGTCCTGCGGAATAATCACGGTAGTGATGCCGCCGCGATGCGCGGCCAGCAGTTTTTCCTTCAAGCCGCCGATAGGCAATACCTCGCCGCGCAAGGTGATCTCGCCGGTCATGGCGACATCGGCCCGCACCGGGATACCCGTTAAGGCGGATACTAATGCCGTGCACATGCCGATACCCGCGCTAGGGCCGTCCTTGGGCGTGGCCCCCTCAGGCACGTGAATATGTACATCATGTTTCTGATAAAAATCAGGCATTAACCCGAGAAACGCCGCGCGGCTGCGTACCACGCTCATGGCCGCCTGGATGGACTCTTGCATGACATCACCCAACTGGCCGGTAATGGTCAACTTGCCCTTGCCCGGCACCACGGCGGCCTCAATGGTGAGCAGTTCGCCGCCCACCTCCGTCCAAGCCAAGCCGGTGACCTGACCGACTTGGTCGTGCTCCTCGGCGCGTCCATAGCGATAGCGCTGCACACCCAGGTATTTGTCCAGGTTGCGCGAGCCGACAGTAAGTTTTTTCTTGCTGGGCTTGAGCAGGATTTCCTTCACCACCTTGCGGCAGATCTTGGATATCTCGCGCTCCAGACTGCGCACGCCGGCCTCGCGCGTGTAGAAGCGGATGATGTCGCGCACCGCGCCCTCGGCGATGACGATCTCGGTGGCCTTCAGGCCGTTGTTGGCAATCTGCTTCGGTACCAGATAGCGCATGGCGATATTGATCTTTTCATCCTCGGTGTAACCGGAGATGCGGATCACTTCCATGCGGTCCAGCAGCGGGCCGGGGATGTTCAGGGTATTGGCGGTGCACACGAACATGACGCTGGAGAGGTCATAATCGACCTCCAGGTAATGGTCGCTGAAGGCGTGGTTCTGTTCGGGGTCGAGCACTTCCAATAAGGCCGAGGAGGGATCGCCGCGAAAATCCATCGCCACCTTGTCCACTTCATCCAGCAGGAATAGCGGATTGCGCGTGGCCACCTTGGCCATGTTTTGAATGATCTTGCCCGGCATTGAGCCGATGTAAGTGCGGCGGTGGCCGCGGATCTCGGCCTCGTCACGCACGCCGCCGAGCGACATGCGCACGAATTTGCGGTTGGTCGCGCGCGCAATGGATTGCCCCAGCGAGGTCTTGCCGACGCCGGGCGGACCCACCAGACACAGCACCGGGCCCTTCAGCTTATTAACACGGGTCTGCACAGCCAGATATTCCAGGATGCGCTCTTTGACCTTTTCCAGGCCATAGTGATCGGCCTCAAGGATTTCGGCGGCCTTGGCCAGATCATGCGAAACCTTGGTGCGCTTTTTCCAGGGCACATTGGTAACCCAGTCGATATAATTACGCACCACCGTCGCCTCAGCCGACATGGGCGGCATCATCTTGAGTTTGTTGAGCTCCGCGGTAACCTTGGTATAGGCCTCTTTGGACATGCCGGCCTTTTCGATCTTCTGGTTAAGTTCCTCGATCTCATTGGGCGTATCGTCCATCTCGCCCAATTCTTTTTGGATGGCCTTCATCTGCTCGTTGAGGAAATACTCGCGCTGATTTTTTTCCATCTGGCGCTTGACGCGCCCGCGGATGCGCTTCTCCACTTGCAGTAAATCGATCTCGGATTCCATGATGCCCATGAGGTGTTCGAGGCGCGTGCGCACGTCATCCATTTCCAGGATGGCCTGCTTCTCGTCCAGCTTCAGCGTCATGTGCGCGGCCACGGTATCGGCCAGCCGTCCAGGCTCGTCGATGCTCGCGAGCGCGGAAAGGATTTCCGGCGGGATCTTTTTGTTCAGCTTTACATACTGATCGAAATGACTGAGTACCGAGCGGGTAAGCGCCTCGACCTCGCGCTCATCCACGGGCGTGGGGGTAAAGGTCACTACCTCGGCGGTGAGATAATCCTGCACGCCGATAAATTGCAGGATGCGGGCGCGCTCGGTACCCTCCACCAGCACCTTAATGGTGCCGTCGGGCAGCTTCAGTAATTGCAGGATGCTGGACAGCGTGCCTACCCGGTAGATATCGTCCACCTGGGGGTCGTCCAGGGCGGCACTTTTCTGCGCGATGAGTAGAATTTGCTTGTTGCCCTCCATGGCCGCCTCGAGCGCCTTGATGGATTTCTCGCGGCCAACGAACAGTGGAATAACCATATGCGGATACACCACTACGTCCCGCAGGGGCAACACGGGGGTCAGCGTCAGCTGATCGTCCGCCACTTCTGCTATCTCTTTATGATCCACTTAAGCTGCACCTCGCATATGAATATGATGAAAGCGGGAGGCAAATCGTCCCGCTGTTAATAGATGGGGGTTACAACCCCATAAATCAAGCAGCTAAGGCAGCGGTAAAACGTATCGATGAAACCTAACCTTTATCGGAGGCCACCCGCGGCTGATCGACGCCATCGAAGATCAGCAAGGGGTCGGACTGGCCATTAATGACACCGGCATCGACCACCACCTTGCTCACGTTGGGCATGGAGGGCAGTTCGTACATAGTGTCTAGCAAAACCCGTTCCAGGATCGAGCGCAGGCCGCGCGCGCCGGTCTTGCGCTCCATGGCCTTACGCGCCACGGCACGCAGGGCGTCTTCCCTGAACTCCAACTCGGTGCCTTCCATCTCGAATAATTTGGTGTATTGCTTGGTGATGGCGTTCTTGGGCTCGGTAAGGATACGCATGAGCGCATCTTCATCCAACTCATCAAGTGTGGCAAGCACCGGCAGACGGCCGACGAATTCGGGGATAAGACCGTAGCGAATGAGGTCTTCCGGCTCCACGGTGTGCAGCAATTCATTGGCGCTCTTCTTATCGTTTTTGCTCTTGATCTCGGCGGAAAAACCGATGCCGCCTTTTTCGGAGCGGTCACGGATGATCTTTTCCAGTCCCGAGAAGGCGCCGCCACAGATAAACAGGATATTGCGCGTATTCACCTGCAAGAATTCCTGCTGCGGGTGCTTACGCCCGCCCTGCGGGGGAACGGAGGCTATCGTCCCCTCGATGAGTTTGAGCAGGGCCTGCTGCACGCCCTCGCCGGAGACATCGCGGGTAATCGACGGGTTATCGGATTTGCGCGAGATCTTGTCGATCTCATCGATGTAGACAATGCCGGTCTGGGCCTTTTCCACATCGTATTCGGCCTTCTGCAGCAACTTCTGAATGATATTCTCGACGTCTTCGCCGACATAGCCGGCCTCGGTGAGCGTGGTGGCATCGGCAATCGTAAAGGGCACGTTCAGCAGCCGTGCCAAGGTTTCCGCGAGCAGGGTCTTGCCCGACCCGGTGGGGCCGATCAGTAGGATATTACTCTTGGAGAGTTCGACGTCGTCTTTTTTCTGGGCGACTTCAAGACGCTTGTAGTGGTTGTATACCGCCACTGACAAGATTTTCTTGGCGCGCGTTTGGCCAATGACGTACTCGCCCAGGATCTGTTTGATTTCATGGGGGGTGGGGAGTTTGTTACCCTTGCTGGAGGCATATTTTTCCTGCACCTCTTCGCGGATGATGTCGTTACAGAGTTCGACACACTCGTCGCATACATAAACAGAGGGGCCTGCGATTAGTTTGCGTACCTCGTGCTGACTCTTTCCGCAGAACGAGCAGTACAGCAACTTATCGCCGCTTTCACCCTTGCCGTGCTTGTCATCGATCATGGCCTACCTCTTGTCAATAAACGCCGCCTTCTCAACCAGCTTTTAAAAATTTAGAGCACAACTTGCAGCGTGTTGTTTTATCCGGCCTTTAGTTGCCGCTGTGTTAGCACTGCATCAATCAAGCCATAATCCATGGCGGCTTGTCCACCCATAAAATTATCACGGTCGGTGTCAATTTGTATTCTCTCGATCGCCTGGCCGGTATGCTTGGCCAAAATCTTGTTCAGGCGCTCACGTACTAATAATATCTCACGCGCATGAATGTCAATATCCGTCGCCTGGCCTTGGAAGCCACCCAGCGGCTGGTGGATCATAAGGCGCGAGTGCGGCAGACAGTAGCGCTTTCCCGCCGCGCCCCCGGTCAGCAATAAGGCCCCCATGCTGGCTGCTTGGCCGATACACATGGTGCTGACGTCGGGCTTTATGAACTGCATAGTGTCATAAATGGCCAATCCTGCGCTCACCGAACCGCCCGGTGAATTAATGTATAGGTGGATATCCTTATCGGGGTTCTCTGATTCGAGAAACAATAATTGCGCCACCACCAAGTTGGCCATGTGATCTTCCACTTGGCCGACCAGGAAAATAACCCGTTCCTTGAGCAGGCGGGAATAAATATCGTAGGCACGCTCGCCACGGGCCGATTGCTCAACCACCATGGGTACCAAGTTCAGACTGGTGGCGCCCGCGCCTCTGTTGTACTTACTATCGGTCATGTCTAGAAATTCCTTTAGGCCGGCTCACTCTGCTTGGGATTCATTAATGCATCAAAGGTGCTGTCGGTATTTTTAACCCGGGCCCGCTCTAATACGTAGTCCACCACCTGTTCTTCCAGGGCCAGCGATTCCATCTGGGCTAGCCGCTCAGACGAACCATAGTACCACTTTACCACCTCCGCCGGGTCTTCATAGGAAGAGGCCAGAGTATCCACCAAGGCGCGGACGCGCGCTGCATCGGGTTTGATCTCATTGGTTTTAACAATATCACTGAGCAGCAGGCCCAGCGTCACGCGGCGGCGCGCCGTTGCTTCATGGCGGGCCTGTTGCGTAGCGGGGTCTTGCGGCCTAGCGGCCGATCCGCGCGCGGCCTTCTTTTCCTGCTCCACTAATGAGTTTATTTCTTTATCAATCAGGGCCTTGGGTAATTCGATGGCGTTGGACGCCAAGAGCGTATCCATCACCTGCTGGCGGAGTTTGGCCTTGATCGCCTGTTCCAGTTCGCGCTGCATATTAGCGCGCACCTCAACGCGCAGGGACTCGAGGGTGCCGTCCTCCACGCCCAGGCTGCGCACAAATTCCTCATCCAGCGCGGGTAGCTTAGGCTCATATAAAGAGAGCAGTTTGATAAAGTACTGCACCGGGCGGCCCGCCAGCTCAGCCTTGTGGAAATCGTCCGGCAGACGCTGATCAATGACCACTTCCTCGCCCACTTTTAGCCCGTAGAGTCTATCTTCGATCTCGTTCTCGATCGTGCTGGCGCCCAATACCAGCGAGGTCTGCTGGCCATGGTCGCCGTGCGCTTCGTCACCCTCTATACGGGTGCGGAATTCCACCTGCAACTGATCATCCTTGCGCGCCTCGCGCTC
>DATECT010000045.1:0-6912 GCA_035286765.1 Gammaproteobacteria bacterium | reverse complement strand
GGCGGAAACCGTGGTCGGCAAATTGCCGGAGGGCGCCGCCCCGGAACCGCTGCCGAAGGTGGATGGCCTGGATGACGCGCATGCCACGAAGCTCGTCCATCCCTCCGCGCAAACCCACATCCTGGTGGGCCAGCCCGGCATGACGCGTGACGACCCCGACTATTTTGCGCTGCTGGTCGGCAATCACATCCTCGGCGGCAGCGGCCTGGTGTCGCGCCTGTCCGACGAGATACGCGAGAAGCGCGGGTTGTCCTACAGCGCCTACAGTTACTTCGCGCCGATGCGCGTCAAAGGCCCCTTTATCCTCGGCCTGCAAACCCGTAACGAGCAGGCCGATAACGCCCTCCAGGTGCTGCGCGATACCCTGCAAAAATTCGTCGAGCAAGGCCCCACACAGGCGGAACTCACCGCCGCCAAGCAAAATATCACCGGCGGCTTCGCGTTGCGTATCGACAGCAACGGCAAGGTCGCTGATTATCTCGCCTTGATCGGCTTTTATGGACTACCATTGGATTTTCTAGACAGCTATACGGGTTATGTCGAAAAGGTCACGCTGGAGCAGATCAAAGATGCCTTCAAACGCCGCGTTAATCCCGCGCAGATGGTTACGGTGGTAGTGGGTGGCGCACCCGAAGACAAGGCGGTCGCGCAACACTAACCAACTGCGCATTATCGGCGGCGCGTGGCGCAGCAGGAAGCTCAGCTTTCCCGACATTGCCGGCCTGCGCCCTACGCCCGACCGGGTGCGCGAGACCTTGTTCAACTGGCTCGCCCCCATCATCCAGGGCGCGCGCTGCCTCGACCTGTTCGCCGGCAGCGGCGCCCTCGGCCTGGAGGCCTTATCGCGGGGTGCGTCCGAGGTCGTGATGATCGACCGCGACCCTCAAGTCATCGCCCAACTGCGTGCGCACATCGAGACCCTGCATGCCCAAGGCGCATACCTGGTGCAGGCCGATGCCCTGCAATACCTACAGAATCACCCCCCTTTGGAAACAAATCCCCCCTCCCTTCCTCACGATGCGTCCCTGCCCCGCGAGGAAGTCCAGGGTGCACCTCCTTGTGCGCCCGTTCGGCAGTTCCTGCCTCACCCCCCTTTGAAAAAGGGGGGCCGGGGGGGATTTGACATAGTATTCCTTGACCCGCCGTTCCGGCATAATCTGCTCGTGCCGTGCTGTCAATGGCTGGAACGATACGGCTGGCTTAGGCCCGGTGCGCGTATCTACCTGGAGGCAGAAGATAAGGCCGAGTTAACCGACCTACCGCAAAATTGGCGCATCACTCATAGCAAACAGGCCGGCCAAGTGAGTTATCATTTAGCCCTCCGGGAGACCGATCCGGCAACGTGAAGCGGCCCGCTGAAAATAAAAGGCGCTAAGATGAAGATTACTGCAATCTACCCCGGCACATTTGACCCCATCACGCACGGCCACAGCGATTTAATTCAGCGCGCCGCGCGTTTATTCGATCATGTGATCGTCGCCATCGCCGCCAACCCCACCAAGAAACCTTTTTTCCCTTTAGAGAAACGCGTGGCCCTCGCGCAGGCTGTGTTGACGAATCTGCCCAATGTTGAAGTAAGCGGCTTTGACTCCTTGCTGGTCGATTATGCCAACGAGCGCAATGCCCAGGTGATCGTGCGCGGATTACGCGCCGTGTCGGACTTCGAGCACGAATTTCAACTCGCCAGCATGAATCGCCGCCTTGCCCCCAAGGTTGAAACGCTCTTTCTCACCCCCGCCGAGCAATACGCCTACATCTCCTCCAGCCTGGTGCGCGAGATCGCCGCGCTGGGCGGGGATGTGTCGGCCTTTGTGCACGAGCAAGTGCGAAAAGCGCTGACAGAATCTTAACTGACATCGGGCCGGACACCGTGTCCTTGCTATTGGTTTTACATTATCTCTATAGATGCTATTATCGTTGTACGATGATGCATCGATGAGGTATCCCTATGAACACAGTTACTGTTTCGCCTAAGTTCCAGGTGGTTATTCCCAAGAATGTACGCGAGTCCCTAGGCATTCAGCCCGGACAAAAAGTACACGTTTTACAGTATGAGAACCGTATTGAATTTGTTCCGGTAAAGCGTATGAAAGATATGCGCGGCTTTTTAAGAGGCATTGACACTACCGTTAACCGCGACAAAGATCGTGTATGAATGTGGTCGATTCGTCCGCTTGGCTTGAATATTTTGCGGACGGCCCCAACGCGGCCTTTTTCGCTAAGGCCATTGAAAACACCGAACGCCTTATCGTGCCGTCGGTCTGTATCGTGGAAGTATTTAAGAGAATCCTGCAGCAAAGTGGCGAAGGCCCGGCATTGCAGGCGGCGGCCCTCCTCCAGCAAGGCAAGATCATCGATTTAGACCCTTGGCTGGCCATGAGCGCGGCTAAGCTCGGCCACGCGCTCAAACTGCCGCTCGCCGACAGCATTATATTAGCTACTGCACGCGCGCACGATGCCTCGATTTGGACCCAAGACGCCGACTTTAAGGATATCGAAGGGGTAAAATATATAGCAAAACGTAAAACGCCTTAGTGTCCTGGGAATGGATATGTACACGCTTACCAAGCCCTGCCTGCTGATCTTTGTTTTATTGTTCGCCTGGCTACCAGCACTGCATGCCGACGTTGCCCCTGCCGACGCCATCGCCAGCGCGCACCCGCTCGCCACTGAGGCCGGGCGCGAGATTCTTGCCGCAGGCGGCAATGCCTTTGATGCCGCCGTCGCGGTAACGGCGGCCTTAGCTGTAGTCGAACCGATGAGTTCAGGCCTCGGTGGTGGCGGGTTTTGGCTGTTGCACCGCGCGCGTGACAATCGTGACGTCATGATCGACGGGCGCGAAAAGGCGCCGCTCACCGCGCATCGCGATATGTATCTGGATGAGCAGGGCGAGGTCATCCCCACGCTTTCCGTGGACGGCCCCTTGGCCGCCGCCATCCCCGGCACGCCCGCGGCCATCGCCCACTTGGCCGAACACTACGGGCGCCTGTCGCTGGCCAAGAGTCTCGCCCCGGCCATCCGCTTGGCGCAGCAAGGGTTCCCGGTCGATGCCCTTTATCGCAACCAGGCCGAATTCCGGCTTGAGGTATTGCGCGCATCACCCGCTGCCGCCCGCGTATTCCTGGCCGACGGCCACGTCCCGGCCACCGGTACCGTCATTAAACAACCCGATCTCGCGCACACCCTGCAAACCATCGCCCGGCACGGCGCCAAGGGTTTTTATGAGGGCGCGCTCGCCACGCGGCTGGTACAAGGCGTGCGCGCCGCCGGGGGAATTTGGAGTGAGGATGATTTGGCCAATTACACGGTAATGGAGCGCGCGCCGGTGCGCGGCCATTACCAGGGCATACGCATCACCTCCGCACCGCCGCCGTCGTCCGGCGGCATCGCCTTGATCACCATACTCAATATCCTGGCCGGCTATGACCTGGAGAATCTGCCGACCCTCACGCGCGCACATTTAATCATCGAGGCCATGCGCCGCGCCTACCGTGATCGCGCCGATTACCTGGGCGACCCCGGCTATACGAAGGTTGACGTGACGCGCCTGACCCATCCGTTTTATGCCGCCGGTCTGCGCGCCACCATCCGTCCCGATCGCGCCACGCCCAGCGCCAGCCTGCCTGGCACCCTCCCGGCCCCGGCAAGCCCGCACACCACGCACTTTTCGGTGCTTGATAGTGCAGGTAACCGCGTCGCGGCCACGCTTACCATCAATTTCCCGTTCGGCTCCGGCTTTATGGTGCCCGACACCGGCGTATTGCTGAACGACGAGATGGACGATTTCTCCGCCAAGCCCGGCGCGCCCAATGTCTACGGCCTGGTCGGCGGTGAAGCCAATGCCATCGCCCCCGGCAAACGACCACTCTCCAGCATGACACCGACCTTCCTGGAGGATGAGCACGGCGTGGCCATCCTCGGCACGCCGGGCGGCAGCCGCATTATCAGCATGGTGTTGCTCGCCACCCTGGACTTCGCCGCCGGGCACGGCCCGGATTCCTGGGTCAACCTCAAGCGCTTCCACCACCAATTCCTGCCCGACGTGGTACAGTACGAACCCGGCGCGCTGACCCCCGAGGTCATCGCCGGTTTGGAACAAATAGGTCATGACCTCAAGGCCTTAGACGATAGCTATGGCAATATGCAGGCCATTTTTTGGGACCGCAAGCAAGGCACTAGCGCCGCCAGCGACCCGCGCGGCATTGGCCGGGCCTGGGTGGGCCGGACGCGCGAGACAGCAGGGCGAGCCGCCTCGTCCATATTGCGCCAACCTTAGCTACCCTTTATAATTAGCTAATTATCAACACGAGTAGCGGAGAATACTAATGTCCCTGGCACCCTTAGTCCCTATCATCCTGTTTGTGGGCGGCATTGCACTGGCTATTGCGATTACCAATATCGGCTTGGCCAATATCGATCCTTCCGCCAACAAGGATAAGAAATAAGCTTCTAGGTCACCTGGCTTGGCCAGGTGACGATTCATCCTGTTCATCAGTTGTCCATTAAAAAGACGCTGAAATTCTAGATTAGCATTTCACCCTCTTTGCGTAGCATTCAAGTCTGACGAGTTGGGCTTGAGGTAGAGTTGCTGTCCCTGCACATGCCGAAATTTCCCCATCCCCTGCTTAAATTCCTGGTCATGTCGACGGTGTTTTTCTTTATCGGCACTGTGCACGGCGTGTTGCAGGTTACCCATCCGATACGCGGCTGGCTCGATGCCATCGGTAGTCCGCTGAGCGGGCCGGGGCATATGATCGATCCGCTCGCGCATGCCCATATCAATATCGTGGGCGGCGTGGTGTTATTCGTGATGGGGGCAAGCTACTATTTATTTCCCCTTCTTTCCGGCCGGCCTCTCTATTCGCAGCGCCTGGTGGAACACACCTTTTGGTGGACGGTTATCGGCGTGAGCTGTTTTTATTCCACGTTAATGATCTTCGGCATCTGGGAAGGCTACCTCCTGTTAAACAATCCCGAAGCCGTTGCCGCCGTGCATCAAATCTACAAACCTGTCATCGCCACCGTCGCCACCGTGATGGGTATGGGTTTCTGGATTTACTTCGCCAATATTTTTCTTACCGTTAGAAAACTCCTCAAACATTCTTAATGTTGGAATGTGGTTGCCCCGCTGAGTATCCCGACTGGCATAACCAAGACATCAACTTGGGCGGCCAATTTGTTCACGTCATGCCCGTGCCTATGTTCTTGCACATGCCGCTCGGATTCGAGGTGCGCGTGGCGCGGCAGGGCGCCATTCTCGAACAACTTGGATTAAAGGAACGCTGGCCCGGCCTGGTATTAACACGCTCCGCCGCCTGGCGCGGCGCGATTATGCGCCTGCTGGAAGAAGCCATCAGTCCGGCGCGTTACCTTGAGCATCTGCCCAATCCTTTCCAGGTGCGCGGCTATTTGCATCAAGGCAGCGTGGAAAATATGCCCGCTAGCGTAAAAAAATTACAGGGGGAATTAGTGGCGGCGGGGCGCAGGCCGCAAGAACTGTATCTATGCTATCTGACCTGCCCGCATTGCAGCGCAGCGCGCGGCGGAGAAAAGATTTTACTGCTGCGCCGCTGGGTGGAAAGCCCCGCGCTGCAACGCAAGCTCAAGAGCGGGCCGTAAGAGGTTAAGCAGAGTACTTCAAGGCGCAACGGTAATAGGAAAATGCAGCACCGTCTGCTTCCCCACCAAGGTCTCGCGCCCTTCCAGCTTGACCCAAAGGGTCTGGGCTCCGGCATCGTTCATGGGTAAGCCGCGCCGGAAAATACCGGTGTGGCCATCCTGAATCGTTTGCACCCACTTCTCGTTCTCGTTCACACGAATCGACACCAGTAAATTATATTCCGCCTGACGATGCGGACGAGTAGTGGATATCACCACCTCATTGATACCGATGCGCGGCGGATTCGGGCGCGTTTCTATCGACACCTCAATACCTTCCCAATGCTGGGCAGGGGCTTGTTCCTCGCCCGCGCAGGCCAGCAAGCTTAGGCCTAGCACGATGTAGAAAAAGGGCCGCAGCCTACGCGGCAATAATCCATTTTCCATCAAGCTACCATTCATTGCTGTGCGTGCGCATGTTTTTGCAGATACTCCACCAATTGCTTCATCTCCGCATCCGTTAAAGCCTTGAGACTCGTCATCACCCGATGATTCTGCATACGGAACACCACGCCCGGCCATTCTCGCGCCGTGTGCGCACCAGGCAACGGCGGGGCATGGCAGCCCGTGCATTTTTCCGCGAGCAGTTTGGCGCCTGTGGAAGTAGGGTCAGGATAAACCGGCGGAGCTTGAGTGACGGTATCCCGGGAACACGCGCTGAGCAGCCCGCCAATAATTACCGCTATAGAGCAAGCTCTAGCACACCCGCGCAGGATGATCATGAGGGTAGGTATGGTACGCAATTCTTGGAAGTATCAATCTTCAGACGGATCTTTTTCTTTGTCCGTATCCAATCGTCCGGCACGACGCGAGCCGTATAGCGTGACCATGAAATAAATAAAGCCGATACCGACTGCGACATACAGGATTGCGGCGGCGAAGCCCCAGTCAACCCAGGCGCGCTCGTAGCCGGGCCGGTCACCCCAGAATGGAAAGCTCAGGGTAATGGCAATCAGCAACACCACGAATATCACGGCGCCGAACCAGTAGGGAATATTGCGCTGCGATTCGGGAATCTTTTCCACCAACTCCCAATCTTCCAGACCGCGCTTGTTATGGCGCTCTTCTTCCGAGCTATAGCCGAAATTATCGGCGGGCGTCTCGCCCCACGATTCTGGAGATGCCGGAGGCGGCGCGGCTTTATGCCGGATATCCGCTGCGGGTTTTTTGCTATCGGTCATACCTTGCTTCCTGCGCCCGGCGCGGGTGACTGTGCGCGACTGACCAAGTGTTGCACCCGATAATTATCCTTCC